>JAOUKJ010000026.1 GCA_029882675.1 Cyclobacteriaceae bacterium | reverse complement strand
AATAACCGATCAAGGGTCAGGTGGGCGTCTCGGGTCTGCTGGGCCTGGGCAGTAATAGCGAAGGTTATCCACAGTAGTCCAAAAGGAAATATTTTGAGCAGGTTCATTTTTTCATTGGTTTAAGCGACTAAAATAAAGAAAATACTTGCCATTCCAATGATGTGCCGGACAGTAAACCGGATTTAACATTTCAGGATTTACCTGACGACTTTCTTCATGTCCTGCCAGAAATGCGGATACGACTTCCTGACGACTTCCGGTTCTTCAATTTCCAGGTTATAAAGCATACACAAGGGGGCGAAAGCCATCGCCATCCGGTGGTCTTCGTAGGTGTTGATTATTTTTTCACTTCTGTGAATGATAAACTCATCAATAATCCACTTCCCACCGCTTTCATACAGGTTAGCTCCAAACTTTCTCAGTTCATTTTGAAGGGCTGCAATCCGGTCAGTCTCCTTAATACGCAAACTCTCCAGGCCGGTCATTTCACAACGAATGCCTTTGGCTGCACATAATACGGCTATGGTCTGTGCCAGGTCAGGACAATTTGTAAAATCCCATTTAAACGGGTCGGATTGATGGAGCACATTCTCCAGCGTGACCCCTTCACAGGTAAAGGTCGTTTTCACTCCCAACTGCTCCATCATTTTTGCGACTACAGCATCTCCCTGCAGTGATTTTTTCTTCAGTCCGGGAAGGAAAACAACGCTACCTGCTGAAAGGGCAGTGATACTATACCAATAACTCGCCGCCGACCAGTCGGGCTCTACAGCGAAGGTCTCCGGGTTGGTATATCCTGTTGGATTAACCTTTATGGTATTTTCCTTCCACTCCACACTTGCCCCAAAGGTTTTCATGATGTCGAGTGTCATTTGGATATAGGGCACGGATCCTACCTTGCCGGTCAGCGTAATATTTAATCCGTTAGGCAAACAGGGGGCGATCATCAGCATAGCACTGATAAACTGACTACTGATGTTTCCTGCTATTTCAATGGAATTGGTCTGTTGTGCGTTAAAACCATTAATTTCCAGGGGGGGATAACCCGTTTCCTTCAGGTAGTTTATTTCTACTCCAATCTGTCTGAGGGCATCGACCAATATTCCAATGGGCCGTTTGCACATGCGGGGCGTCCCCGTCATTTTTTTTTGGATCCCCTGCGATGAAAAATAGGCCGTAAGAAAGCGCATCGTCGTGCCCGCATCCATGGCATTGATCTCCTGATCTTCACGATTAATCAGCGAAAGCATCAATTGCGTATCACGGGCAGATGAAAGGTTTTTCAATGGTGTAGAGCCGTCACCCAAGGCATTGACGATAATGGCCCGGTTGCTTATACTTTTAGAGGCTGGCAGGTTTACTGTTGTCTTCAGTTCCTTTTTACCCTTTAATAATATTACTTTATTGGTATTTGTCATGCAATTTTTTTCTACCGGTGATATAACTTTGGCGCTAATTTTACGTTACAATTATCATATGGTATGATTTATGCAGTAAATCTACTACATATTAATTTATTTACCATTTAACCCATTAACAGAAGATGAGAATGAAAAAAAAATGGGCCATTGCCTTAGGTGTAGTTGCCGGCGCAGCAATAACCGCTTTTGCGCTGACCACAAAAAACGGACGAAAGACACGTGAGCTCGTCGCCACAAAAGTTCATAAGCTGGCAGAAAACACGAAAAAATTTATCGGAGAGAAAAAGACGCATAATGCTTAATCGCCATTATAGTAAAGTAAAGCTTCCCTTGCCATTTCCTCCGTCAATGCTACATCATAGCATGCTTTTCCCAGCCCATCGAGCAGGGTAAACAGTATTTTTCCGTCTTTATTTTTCTTATCCTGTTTCATCAGTTCAATGACAGGAGCTATACGCTCATCTGCCAATTGCTGTCTTCCATAAATGGTGGTCAGGTACGATTCGATTTCATCAAAGGCCGTTTGTTCCAGGCTGCCATAGCGCACAGACAGCCAACCCTCACAGATCATACCGATAGCAATGGCTTCACCGTGTAATAATTTTTCACCCGGCTGTTCCAGGAAATAACTCTCAACGGCATGCCCCAGCGTATGTCCGAAATTCAGGATTTTGCGCAATCCCGTCTCCCTGAAGTCGCTCTCTACTATTTTTTTCTTTACGCCAACACTATGAGGGATCACTTCCTCCCAGGACTGTTCATCCAGGGATTTTCCACTGATCACTTCCCAATAGGCTTTGTCGTAGATCAGGCAGTGCTTAATCACTTCAGCGAATCCGGAACGCAATTCCTGCTGTGGTAAAGTCAGGAGAAACACCGGATCGATAAGCACATGCTTTGGCTCCAGAAAAAGACCAATATGATTCTTAAATCCCTGAAAATCAATGCCCAACTTTCCACCGACACTGGCGTCTACCTGTGAGAGCAGGGTGGTGGGCACATTAATAAAATCAATACCTCTTTTATAGGTTGAGGCACAAAAACCACCCATATCCCCTATTACTCCCCCACCCAGGTTTATAAACAAGGCATGTCTGTCGGTATGGGCGGCAGTAATTTCCGACCATATTTGCTGACAGGTGTTTAGGTTTTTGTTTTCCTCCCCACTATTGATCTCGATGAGGGTGATGTCTGCGGGCAATATCCCGGCAACCACCGGAAGGCAATGCTTCCGTGTATTCTCATCCACCAGGATGAGATACCGGCTGTAACCACCCGCAGCAAAAACTTTTGACAGACTGTCTTTTACCTCACCAAAAATAATTGGATTCATATTACTTTTTTTCAAGCATATCTTCCTGCTGCTTGATCGACTCCTCATGGATAGCCATCATCATAGCACGCATAAAATCCTCACTCAGGTTTTTCTCCACCCCCATATTCACACGTGAATCCGTTACTTCTTTCCAACGGTCTTTCTGAAATACCGACAAATTGTTCAGCCTTTTGTATTCACCTATTTCGCTGATGTAGGTAAAACGTTCAGCCAGAATTTCTACTAATTGCTTGTCCATCTGATCCACTTTTTCCCGTAGTGAAGCCAGGTCTGACCTTAATTCAGGGACCGAATCGATACTTTTTCGAATAATTAAACGATCAACCATTTCTTTATATGTTTGCGGTGTTATCTGTTGTTGGGCATCACTCCAGGCATTGTCCGGATCGTGATGTACTTCTATCATCAAACCATCGAGGCCAAAGTTGAGCGCTTTCTGACTCACATCCGCCAGGCACTCTCTGTTGCCACAAATGTGGCTGGGATCAGAAACAATACTGATATCGGGTACCATTTCCTTCAGGCGTAGAGGAAGGCTCCACTCAGGTGCATTTCTAAACTCCGTAATATAACGGTTGGAAAAGCCCCGGTGTATTGCCGCAATTTTTTTCAATCCAACAGCACTCAGCCTTTCAATGGCTCCAAGCCAAAGTTGCAAGTCCGGATTGATGGGGTTTTTGACCATAACAGGAATGTCTACTCCTTTCAGGACATCACAAATCTCCTGAACTGAAAATGGATTTACTGTGGTACGGGCTCCAATCCAAAGGATGTCGATACCACATTCCAGGGCTTCTTCCACATGCCTGGCATTGGCTACTTCAACACTTATTGGAATATTCAGGTTTTCTTTCGCAATTTTCAGCCATTCAAGGCCTTCCTTACCAATTCCCTCGAAAGAACCCGGCCTGGTTCTGGGCTTCCAAATCCCCGCCCTAAATATGTCAACGCCTGCTCCTTGCAGTCCCTTGCTAATTTTATCAATTTGTTCCGGGCTTTCCGCGCTGCAAGGTCCGGCGATCATCAGGGGTTTTTTCAAATTAAAACCCCAGTCTTCGGGTTGTACAATTTCTATTTCACTCATTTTCAAAACGTTTATTAAATAAAAAAGCCTGATTCGGTTCGGAATCAGGCTCTAACAATTTTTTTCATTTATGTATTATGCATCGCGCCGCTCCGAATTATCCAGATGGGTAAAAAAGTAAAATCGATAATTGAATATAAACAGCGCTATGCCTTCCATGCTGCAAATATATTCAGGTCCTTTTCATATATCCAAGTATATTGGCAAATATTTTGGTTTCCTCTGCACTTTGTGCTACTAAAAATTACTTATTTCAAAAAGAAAACAATCCATTATTTGCTATTTTCGGGTATTACCGCCGGGATATCAATCATTAAATGATGGCAAGTGAATTGACAGGATTTAATCCGAAATGAATAATGCGGGTTAAAGGCAATGTACATGACGTGCCACCCATTGCCCCGGAAATGGTGGACTTTACTCAAAGGGATGGGTGGCAGGATTCAATTTGGTATTGATGATCAAATCTGAAAAATGATATTTTTAGAAGTCTCCGTTATTGTAATGTATTTAAAAATAACTAATTTACGTCCATGCTTAATCCAGCACGCTAATGAAAAAGCCCAGTATAGTCAGGTACTTATTCTATCTAGGTTGTGGACTGGTAGTATATTCTATCCTGCTTTTCCTGCTCATGAAATTTGAGATAGGGCAACCGGAAAGCCAGATAAGCAACATCAAGGATGCGATATGGTACTCGGTGGTCACGCTCACGACAGTAGGATATGGCGATATTGTTCCCAAAACACCGGATGGCCGTTTGGTAGGGTCAATATTTATTCTATTTAGCATGGGTGTTTACGGTCTACTTATCGGTCAGGCTGCAACAATAATCAATAGTATTAAAGAAAACAGAAAACTAGGTATGAACGGGACTAATTTTGAATGTCATGTTGTCATTATCGGGTGGACCGATTTTGGAAAAGCTGTTACAGACCAGCTCGTAGCCGCTGGTAGAAAAGTGGCCATTGTCACCAAAGAAAAAGACAATGTGGACATCATTCAGGAGTATTACTCTTCAAGAAAAGTATTTGTTCTTTTCAATGATTACAACAATATAGAAATGCTTGACAAAGTGAATATAAAAAATTCATCAACTGTATTTATCAACCTGAACGACGACACTGAAAAATTAGTCTATATCCTCAACCTAAAAAAACACTATAACAGCCTCACCTTCATCGTTACGCTGGATAACGCCAACCTGAAAAATACTTTTATGACAGCCGGTGTTACCTATGCCATATCCCGCCATGAAATATCATCCAAACTCCTGGCCAGCTATATTTTTGAACCCGATGTGGCCACTTATAGTGAAGAGATCATATCCTTTGCCTCCACTGATGATGACCACGATATCAAGCAGTTTTATGTAACCAAAGACAATCCGTATAAGGGCATGCCTTACATCAAGGTATTTTTTGATTTAAAAAAATCCTGCAATGCGGTTTTGATAGGCATTGTGAAAAACGAAAAAGGCAAACGAACACTCTACAAAAACCCCCATGATGAAATGACGGTTCAGATGGGTGACTACCTGATTATGATCAGTAATGGCAAATCAGAAGGTAAAATATCTAAACTTTTCCATACCAAAGAAGGGCTTTAGAAGTTTTTCATCCATTCAAACACTTCATAGTGGCCATTTTGCATACCCATGTTTTCATACACTTTTCGTGCACGGCCATTGTTGAGTTCCATATATAACCGGATTCCTGCGATGTCTGCCGAGGCCTCTGCCAAAGCCTTTACATGGAGGTACAGGTTTCTGAAGATGCCCTGTTTTCTGTATTCCGGTAAAACATAGACAGATTGTATCCAAAAGATGTTCCCATTGCGCCAGTCACTCCACTCGTAGGTAATCAGCAGGCTGGCCACGGCCTGGCCGTTTGCCTCAGCTACAAAATACCGGCCTTTGGACGGATCATCCATGACTGCTTTTACGCCTGCATAAACAGTTTTTTCATCCAGTTGAAGGTCTTCTGTTTCCTTTGCCATCAGCACCTGAAAAGAGGCAATATCCTTTAAGTCTGTTTCTTTTGCGTTCCTTATTTTTACCATTCGACAAAAGTACATAAATTAAGGCATTATGACCAAAAAGACGTATCTCATAGCCCCTGACAAGTTTAAGGATTCACTCACCGGGCCGCAGGTGTGCGCTTCCCTGGCCAAAGGTATTCACTCCGCTGATCCACAGGCCACCGTTATCTCCCTGCCCCTGGCTGATGGTGGTGAAGGTACCGCTGATGCACTGCAGGCACATTTTCAAGCCCGGGAAATCACGGTAGAAGTCCAGGATCCCCTTGGCAGACGAATAAAAAGCAGCTACCTGCTGAGTCGCGACGGAAGGGTGGCCATTGTAGAAATGGCCCGTGCTTCGGGTCTGCAATTACTGCTGCCCGAAGAGCGCAACGCGGCTATGACTACAAGTATAGGCACAGGGCAACTTATTGCCCATGCCCTCGATCAGGGGGTGGATGAAATTTTATTGTGTATCGGCGGAAGTGCCACCAACGATGGCGGCACGGGCATGGCCACAGCATTGGGCTATGTCTTTTCAGACGCGGAAAAGAAAAGCATCGAGGGGAAAGGGGTGAACCTATCATTGATCCGGTCTGTTGACGCATCGGCTGTCCATCCCCGGTTGAAAAAGGCATGTATTTCAGTAGCAGTAGACGTCACCAATCCCTTTACCGGACCCCTGGGGGCCACCCGGATTTATGGACCGCAAAAAGGTGCCGGGCCACAAACCCTTGATATGCTGGAAGCAGGTATGAAAAACCTGTCTGTAGTAGTGGCACAAACGATGAACATATATCTGGATAAAATTCCGGGCACGGGTGCCGCAGGGGGCCTGGGCGGTGGGGCAGTAGCTTTTTTGGGGGCAACGCTCCGTCCGGGCATTGAAATGGTCATGGAAAAAACCAATTTTTACGAACAGCTGATCAAAGCGGATGTCGTGATATCCGGAGAGGGTAAAATTGATCAGCAAACACTCAGTGGCAAGGTGGTGATGGGCGTGGCAGAGACCTGTAAAAAGTATAACAAACCACTAATCCTTGTTGGGGGTATATGCACCCTTTCCACAGCTGAAACTAGCCTGTTTGGAGCTGAAGCCGTTTTTTGCGTAATCGATAAAACAACATCGCTAAATGAGGCAATAAGACGTGCCGGAGAATTGTTGGTGGAAGTGGGGAAAGAAATAGCTCATAAAAGCATTGAAAAAAAAATTAGTACATAAAATTAAAAAAATCAATACATTTAAAGGATCGTATAATGAATAACCTGTTTTTTATTATCCACTGTTATCAATCAAAACAATAAACTTTATGAAAACCCGAAAGATTACCCTGGACGAAAAAGAAATACCAGATAAATGGTACAACATAGTGGCCGACATGCCCAACAAACCTTTGCCGCCCCTTCATCCGGGGACACTGGAGCCCATCGGCCCTGAGGCACTGGCGCCGCTGTTTCCCATGGAATTGATAAAACAGGAGGTGACGGCCGACAAATGGATCGATATTCCCGATGAGGTACGTAATATCTACTCGATATGGCGACCTACTCCCATGTACAGGGCCTACGGGTTGGAAAAAGCGCTGGATACTCCTGCTAAAATATATTATAAATACGAAGGCGGAAGCCCTTCCGGCTCGCATAAGCCCAATACAGCTGTACCGCAGGCCTACTATAACAAGCAGGAAGGGATCAAACGAATTACCACCGAAACGGGTGCCGGGCAATGGGGCAGTGCCCTGAGTTTTGCCTGCCAGCATTTCGATATGGCGTGTGATGTATATATGGTGAAGATATCATACAACCACAAACCCTACCGCAAGATGATGATGAACACCTGGGGAGCCAATGTGTTTGCTTCACCGACCGACCAAACCGAAGCAGGCAGGAAAATCCTCGCACAGGATCCCGATTCTCCCGGCTCACTGGGAATAGCCATCTCTGAAGCCGTGGAAATGGCTGCTACCCGTGACGACACCAAGTATGCCCTGGGTAGTGTTTTAAATCATGTGTTAATGCATCAGACCGTTATAGGCCTGGAGGCCATGAAACAAATGGAGAAAGCCGGAGACATGCCTGATATCATAGTGGCACCTTTTGGCGGGGGATCCAATTTCGCAGGGCTTGCTTTCCCGTTTCTGCGACTTAATCTGGAAGAAGGCAAAAATATACGTTGCATTGCCAGTGAACCCGCTTCATGCCCTAAACTTACACGTGGCGTGTTCCGTTATGATTTTGGCGACACGGTGGGAATGACTCCTTTACTCCCCATGTATACCCTCGGTCATGACTTTGTGCCAGCACCTATCCATGCCGGTGGACTGAGGTATCATGGCGCAGGCGTAGTGGTAAGCCAATTATTGAAAGATAAACTCATCGAGGCCCGTTCACATAATGATCCCGAAATTTTTGAAGCCGGCGTTTTGTTTGCCCGTAGTGAGGGAATAATCCCGGCACCTGAAGCCAACCACGGCATAGCCACGGTAATCGCAGAAGCCAAGAAATGTAAAGAGGAAGGTACAGCCAAAACCATTCTGTTTAACCTTTGTGGTCATGGTAATTTCGACATGAAGGCCTATGATGATTATTTCTCCGGTAAGATCGTGAAACACGAACTTTCGCAGGAAGAGATCAAGGCATCACTGGATATGCTTAATACTCCTGAGATTTAAAGGGTAGTAAACCATATTGTAGTCGGCAGCAAGTCAATATATCCGATTTGCTGGCCGGCTATTTCTCATCGTGGCATGTGTTTATACCAAAGGGTATGTAAAGCGGACAAAAACCCACTAAACTGCTTAACACCAATACCCCTGATAAAATCACAGAAATAATGCCTAAAGTACCTGTTAATATACCTGTGAAATAAAGAATTGATACGGCTATTGCAACAATCAGGCGAACAATCCGATCTGTATTTCCAATGTTTTCAATCATGGTCGTTTTTTTACTGAACAAAATTTAACTCAACAATCACCCCTTCGCTATTACCCCTCGCCTTAATGAGTCGATAACATCTGATGACTATCAATTGTTTAGTAATATGGTTGTTTGATTCTAATTTTATGTCAGACTTAATGCATCAGTTTGATTCGTCCATCATCCTGAAGAATCCCGTCAGCAATAATACACCTCCAAGAATCAAAACCAGGATCCCTTGAGATCCCGACAAAATGCCTTTAAAATAGAGGGCAACTACAGTGATTACTATCAATAACCTGAAAACTCTGTCGCTCGTGAAGATATTCTTTCTCATAACCGTAACTTTAATTTCATGAAACATAAAACCAGGGGTCTCAATACATAACAGTTAAACCTGTTGTATTGCACAAAATGAATTATACGGTGTTGATTTGATGGTCGGATATAGATCTCGTGGAAATATTATCATTGACATCTATAGGTATTATAACATGTCAGGCGGGTAAAGGTTTCAAAACAATTGAAATAATTTTCTGATATGCGCCTGATGCCCCTCTTTCATAGCCTGGTGCTACCCTTTATGATCAAGTGCCTTAACAATCCCGGTAAATAATAATACGGCAACCAATATCAGAAATAAAATGGCCAATGAGCCGGATAGGAATCCGGCAAAATAAAGCGTACCGAATAGCAATAACATCATCAACCGAAACACCCAGTCTCCCGTTAAAAATAGCTTTTTCATAACCTTAATTAAATAATAACGACTGCTTTTAAAATTAAAATAAAGGCAGTATGTTCAATTTAAGATGCAAACAACGTGTTGGTTATAATAGACGGTTATCTATAAGTTTATCAACTTGAAAAACACAAGTGACCACTACAAATATAATAAATATTTAAGGCTACTTCAAGCATCAATAAGAGAAACATTTAAAGTCCTCAAACGACCCCTCTTTTTTCTGTATGCGACAAACTAATTCAGAAAATCCGACTTTAGCTCAGCACTGATATTAAAACCCCGGCAGCCACTGCGCTACCGATGACGCCTGAGATATTACTGGCCATGGCATAATACAGCAAATGGTTTTGGGGATCATGTTTCAAGCCTATTTGGTTGGCCACGCGTGCGGCCATCGGCACCGCACTCAAGCCAGTGGCCCCCACCAATGGGTTAATTTTCTTTTTTGAGAACAGGTTGTAAATTTTTACTGCATAAATTCCTCCGGTAATAGATATTGCAAATGCCACAAATCCACCTACCAATATCAGCAACGTTGTTACATTCAAAAAGGTATCGGCAGTCATTGTAGCGCCTACGGTTAATCCCAGAAAAATGGTAGAGACATTCATAATCGTTCCGGAAGCCGCATTTTTAAGTCGCTCTACATTGGTGCCAATTTCTTTCACCAGGTTACCAAAGACCAACATGCCTATCAAAGGCATGGCAGACGGCACCAGAAGGGCCACAACACCTGCAATCATAATGGGGAATAGTATTTTTACGGCACGCAGGTTTTTGATCGGATATTTACTGGGATAGAGTCTGTCCTGTTCTTTCATATTGATGAGTAGTTCTTTTTTACTCATCGTAAAGCGCACGACCAGCGGAATAATCACGGGCACAAGGGCCATATAGGAATAAGCAGCCACAGCAATGGGCCCCAACAATTCTGCATCTGCCAGCATGATGGCCGTATAAATGGCCGTAGGTCCATCAGCCCCACCAATGATACCCAGAGCGGCCGCATTTTGCGGGCTAAATCCGGCTAAAATAGCAAAGATCAATACAGTAAAGATACCTATTTGTGCTGCTGCCCCGAAAAAAGCCAGACGCAGGTTCCTCAGCATCGGGCCAAAGTCTGTCAGGGCACCTACACCCATAAAAATCAAAGGAGGTAAAAGCCCCGTTTTTATCAATGCGTAATAGAGGTAACTCAAAATGCCAAATTCTTTTGCTATTTCGGGCAGGTTTTTATGCCCAATGGCTTCAGGTCCTGCGATCGCTAAATTACCACCGAGTGCATTGGCGAGCAAAATGCCAAAACCAATGGGGACTAGCAGGAGTGGTTCATATTCTTTTACAATACCAAGGTACAGCAACACCGCACCAACAATAATCATGATAAATGTGCCAGGTGTAGCCATAAAATGGCCTATGGCCGTCATCTCATATAACCGCTCCAGTATCTCCATCTTTTCCTCAGGCCAGTTTTACGAGTACATCATCCTCTTCCACATAGTCACCATTGGCAGCGCACACCTCCACAACCTTGCCCGGTTTATCCGCCAGTATGGCATTATATACTTTCATGGATTCTATATACCCAATCAGGTCACCTTTTTTAATTTCAGCTCCTACTTTTATCGGCGTTTCCGAAGCGTCTTTTGTCGACATGAAATTACCCTCAATCGGGGCAATAATACTTCCCGTTGCCGCTACCGTTTCTGTTGGTGCTGCTGACTGTGGAGTAACCGCTTTTGTTTCCGTAGTACTTCCGTTATTACTATAGGATATTTTCACCTGATAGACTTCTCCGTCCACCTGTACGGTCATGGATTTGGGCGATGCAGGAGCAGTAGCTTCCTGCGCTGTACTTGTCGCAGCAGCTGGTGCAGGGGCTTTCCTTTTTGCCAGGTCAGCCTCAAAACTTTTCTTGGCATCTCCTGACTTATATGCTTTATACTGTTCCGGGTGTAAGGCATATTCGAGGAGTTCTTCATCATCAGGGCCAAAATCCCACCCCAACGATTTCATTTCTTCCCGTACCTGGTCAAGCACATCCGGAAAAGCATCCTGGGGATTGCCCGTGAAAAACTCCCGGCCCTGTTCAGCAGCCAGTTTTTTAATTTCCTCACCAACTTCCCCGGGCACCTTACCCGACTTTCCAAGCACCATATCCCAGGTGTTATCATCAATCATCGACCAACGTTCCTTGCCCTTCATCACTTGCATCACATTCATCAGCGCCACGTTTTTCACATACTGGCTATAAGGTGTGACCAGTGGCGGATACCCGAGCTTTGGCCAAATGTATTCCACCTCGTCAAAAAGTTTGATCAGCAGTTCATCCTGGGTCACTTCCGGCTTATTATTTTTCGCCATCCATTTATTCAGGCTTTGCAAATTGTTTTCCAGATCGGCCATGAGGCTTCCCATCATCCCGCCCGGTAACCCGGGCCCTATAAGCATGGAATTCATCAACCGGTTTTTCGGACTGATATAGTATCCCAGAAAATCGTCTATAAACTCCTGGGTGAGCGCCCTTACTTCCATATAGGCCTTCATGTTGATATCCGGCAGTTCAAAACCTGCATCCTTCAGCATTGCATGTACGGTGAGCAAGTCAGCATGACCTGTGCCCCAGGAAAGGGGCTCCATGGCCACATCAATGATTTCAGCTCCTGCACGGGCTACTTCCAGAATACTCGCTACCGAAAAGCCAGGGCCTGAATGCCCGTGATATTGTATTAGAATATCGGGGTGCTTTTTCTTAATACCCGCTACGATCTTTCCCAATGAAACCGGACGACCAATACCGGCCATGTCCTTTATACATATCTCCTCCGCGCCCATTCCAATAAGTTGATCTGCGAGGTTAAGGTAATAATCTACCGTATGTACTTTTGAATAGGTAATACTGAGTGCTGCCTGGGCGATCATACCGCCCTCTTTGGCATATTTGATGGAAAGTTCCAGGTTGTTGGCATCATTAAGGCCATCAAAGGAACGCGATATATCTGTCCCTTGTAATTTTTTCACCTTAAACATCAGTCGACGTACATCAGCCGGGACGGGACGCATACGGAGGGCATTGATGCCCCGTTCCAACATCTGTGTTTGTATGCCCGCATCGTTGAAAGGCTGTGTCCACTCCCTTACTGCTTTATTGGGGTTTTCCCCAAACAAAAGATTAATTTGCTCAAATCCACCTCCGTTGGTCTCAACGCGTGAAAAACAACCCATATCAACAATTGGTTGTGCCACCCGGTTGAGCTGATCAACACGGGGCACATATTTGCCAGAAGACTGCCACATATCGCGGTAGAGGAGGCAAAGTTTTATCGGCTTACCCATTTTTACTGTTATTTTATTTTTTCAATACGTTCCACACTGCCTTTTCCAGCAGTAATATATTCCGTAATGGCCGCAATGACGGCCAGGTGTTTATTCTTTTTCAGACGATCTTCAGGGGGTGTTCCCTTTCCCTGCCCCGGGAAATATTTATTGGATAGGTATATAATAAACCTTCCTCCGGAGACCACCAGCATCAGGATAGCAAATACCGTGACCATCCCCAGAACCAATAAAGTTAATGCGGTTTGTAGGCTTTCTGTCATCTCACAATACTACCATTTTTTATTTTAACATCTGGTTTCAGAAAGCGAATATTTTTATGATCTTCACCCATAAGAACCATGCCTTGCGATTCTATGCCCATCATTTTTCGCGGGGCCAGGTTTACAATTACACTTACCTGTTGCCCTATGACTTCTTCCGGAGAGTAATGCTCTGCAATTCCGGAAAGCACCGTTCGTTTTTCGCTGCCAATGTCGATAAGCAACTTGAGTAATTTTTTCGATTTGGGCATCTTTTCCGCGTTTATTATCTCACCTACCCTGATGTCCAGTTTCAAAAAATCATCGAAATTAATCTCACCCTTTATGGGCTCGTAACTCTCCTGCCCGTCATCTGCCCGGTTTTCTGCTTTGGTATCTTCCAGTTTTTTCACTTGCAGTGCGATAGACTCGTCTTCAATTTGCTTAAATAAAACACCACTTTCACCCAACTGATGTCCCGTGGTCAATAATTCCAGATTGCCGGCATGCGGCCAGGTAAGGGGCTCAACATTCAGCATTTCCCTGATTCTTTTAACAGTAAATGGCAAAAAAGGTTCGGCCAGTATAACAATATTTGCCACCGTTTGCAAAGCCATATTCATTATTGCCCCGGCCCGTGCTTTATCCTCTTTAATCACCTTCCAGGGCTCAGTGTCTGCCAGGTATTTATTACCAGCCCGGGCTACCTCCATGAGCAATGTGAGGGCCTCCCTAAACTTATATGATTCCAGAGCCATGCCTATTTTTCCGGGTGCATCCTTCACCCTTTGCTCCAGTTCTTTTTCCGGATCAAAGTACTCCCCCTTTTCAGGCACCTGTCCGTCAAAGTTCTTTATGGTGAAATCAACTGCCCTTTTAATGAAATTGCCCAATATGGCTGCCAATTCACTGTTGTTGCGAGCCTGAAAGTCTTTCCAGGTGAAATCATTGTCTTTTGTTTCCGGCGCGTTCGCGCATATCGTATAGCGCAATACGTCTTGTTGATCCGGGAATTCCTCCAGATATTCATGCAACCAAACTGCCCAATTGCGGGAAGTAGATATTTTTTCCCCTTCCAGATTCATAAACTCATTGGCAGGCACATTTTCAGGCAAGACATAATCGCCATGGGCCTTGAGCATGGCGGGGAAAATAATACAATGAAACACAATATTGTCCTTACCGATAAAATGCACCAGTTTGGTATCCTCCGATTTCCAGTATTTTTCCCAGTCTTTCCCCTGTTCAGTAGCCCAGTCCTTTGTAGCCGAAATATAACCAATGGGCGCATCGAACCATACGTATAACACTTTTCCTTTGGCCTCTTCCAAGGGCACTTCCACACCCCAGTCTAGATCACGTGTCACCGCACGGGGCTGAAGGCCCTGATCGATCCAGGATTTGCACTGGCCATAAACATTAACCTTCCAGTCTTTCTTATGCCCTTCAATAATCCACTCCTTCAGCCAATCTTCATACTCATTGAGGGGAATATACCAATGGGAAGTTTTCTTTTTTACCGGCTGATCGCCACTCAGGGCGGAACGGGGGCCGATCAATTCTTCCGGGCTAAGGGTAGCTCCGCATTTTTCGCATTGATCACCATATGCTCCGTCAAAGCTACACCGCGGACATGTACCTACAATGTACCGGTCTGCAAGAAATTGACCGGCCTGCTCATCGTAGTATTGCTCTCCATCTTTTTTGACAAAACAGCCCTTTTCCAACATCGTGGTAAAATACTCGCCGGCTGTTTTATGGTGCGTAGGGGAAGATGTACGTGAATAAATGTCGAACGACATACCAAAGTCTTCAAACGACTGTTTTATCTGCTGGTGGTATATATCTACTATTTCCTGAGGCGTCCTCCCCTCTTTTTTTGCACGTAATGTAATGGGAACCCCGTGTTCATCTGAACCGCAAACAAATAATACGTCCTCGCCCTTACTCCTTAAATACCGTACATATATATCTGCCGGAACATACACGCCTGCCAGATGCCCTATATGAATAGGGCCATTCGCGTAAGGTAAGGCGGCCGTTACTGTATGCCTCTTCTTTTCTGCCATGTTTTATTTTTTTTGCAAAGATAGGAATATGAAGGTGGAAGGGGTAAGAAGAAAGGTTTTTTTGATGCCCATTTCCTTTTTCAATTTAACGTTTTCTTTCTGATGAATAAGCCGGGTTAATCCAAAACAGGAAGAAACAATCCCGCGATGGAACTGTTTCTTCCTGTTGAAATTCACCACCACTTCGTGTTATATCAATTTTAAAATCCAGCATCTCAAATGCCTGGTTTGTTAAATGTATTTAAAATCATGCCCTGACTTCAGCTGCAGCAGAAACTCATACATCAAAGAAATCACTGAATCAATGTCTTTTTTGTGAGCCATTTCCACCGTTGTGTGCATATACTTCAGGGGCAAGGAGATCAACGCCGATGCCACACCATCGTTGGAATAGGCAAAGGCATCGGTATCCGTACCTGTAAAACGCGATGCTGCCGCCCTTTGAAAATCAATTTTATTTTTCCTGGCCACATCCATCACCATTTTTAACACATTATTATGTACCGCCGGGCCATAGGTAAGCACAGGGCCATCACCGGCCTTTTGCATTCCGCTAACCTTTTTATCGTACATGGGTGAACAGGTGTCATGGGTTACATCAGTAATGATGGCCAGGTTGGGCTTAATGCGTTCCGCAATCATCTGCGCTCCACGAAGCCCTATTTCTTCCTGTACAGCATTAACAATATATATTCCGAAGTCTGGTTTTTTCTTGGTTTCTGACAGCAATCGGGCCACTTCTGCAATCATGTAGCCACCTATTCTGTTATCAAGTGCCCGCCCAACCAAATATTGATCATTGAGTTCAAGAAGCTCATCGTCAAAGACCACGACTGCACCGACATGTACCCCCAGTTCTTCTACTTCCTTTTTTGAGGAACAACCCACGTCAATAAATATATTTTTAAGTGTTGGAGTTTCCTCTTTTGCATTGTCACGCACATGTATGGCTGGCCAGCCAAAAACACCTTTTACAACACCTTTCTCGCCGTATATATCCACACGCTTGGAGGGTGCAATTTGGTGGTCTGAACCTCCATTGCGCCGCACATAGATATAGCCTTCATCGGTGATATAGTTGACAAACCAGGATATTTCATCAGCATGGGCCTCAATCACTACTTTGTATTTAGCGTCCGGGTTAATAACGCCAACGGCCGTGCCGTACGTATCAGTAAAGAAGTCATCTGTATAT
>JAOUKJ010000394.1 GCA_029882675.1 Cyclobacteriaceae bacterium | reverse complement strand
TTCCCCGTGCCTGTTTGAGCGATGCCCAAAACATCTTCTCCATCCAGAATAGGAGGGATGGCCCGGTGTTGAATGTCCGTGGGCCGACGCAGTCCCATTTGCTGTAACTGATCTTTTATTTCACTGGAGATGGGATATCCTTTAAATTTCATGATGCCTTTTATATACTCTGCAAAGGTAGGTTATTTTGCTCACTTTGATTACTATTAGTGATCGCACTACTAGCCCTACTTTATCAAGTTTCCTTCGGCGTGGATTTTTTTTTCGCGGAGACACAGCGACGCAAGTTTTGCGCGGGGGTGCGCAAAACATTCAAATTTATAGCGTGTGATCTGATCCCGTTGGCTGCCTTTAGTCCGGAAGATAATCAATAACTTATATTTTTCCCGCTACAAGATTAACACCCAAACGGATCCTTTTATTCACGATAATCCTTAATTTTACAGGCATATTAAATGATTACTCCGATTTTGGGGAAACCATGAAATAAAAGGCCTTACCTTGGTTAAAAAAGAGCAAGGGAAATCAAATTCTAAATCAATAAATAACAAAACCAACAAACAAAATATGTTAGCGCTGGAATGGATGAAAAACGCACGTAGCGTGATGGATAAGATCGAAGCTACGCAATTGGACAATATTAAGCAAGCGGCCACCTTGATGGCTGACAGTATAGAGAAGGGCAGGTGGGTACATACCTTTGGTTGTGGCCATGCCACGATACCTGTGGAAGAGATGTATCCGCGAATAGGAGGTTTTGTGGGTTTTCACCCCATTATCGAATTGCCGTTGTCGTTCTTTACACATATTACAGGCGATATGGGTATTCATCAGTTTCTTTTTCTGGAACGCACGGAGGGTTATGGCAACACCATCATGAAAAGTTATGATTTTAGTACTGAGGATACCATGTGGCTATTCAGTCATTCCGGTGTAAATAACCTGAATATTGATGTGGCCCTGGAGTCCAAGGCCCGGGGGATGAAAGTTATTGTTTATGGTTCTGCTGGTGAAGCCAAAAGCCGTCAGTCGCGACACAGCAGTGGCAAAACCCTCTTTGAGGTGGCCGATGTGGTCGTGGATTCATGCGCGCCCATCGCAGATGCGAGTGTGCCACTCAAAAAACATGTCGATAATGTTGGCCCCTTGTCTACCCATGCTTTTGTAACAACTGTATGGATGACAATCACAACAGTGGCAGAGATTCTGGAGGAAAGAAATGTGAAAATGTTCATTCACCCATCGCACAATGCCGGTACCGAAGGCGCGGATGAAAGGCTTCAGGAGGCTCTGGAGGAGTATAAGCGAAGAGTGAAGGCCATGTGATCACTCCGTTAATTGGAAAAAATTTAGCCGGCGGTTGATCCGCCGGCTAAATAGTTTTTATGACTCTACGTTGGTCTGAATAGCGTATTTATGTTCTTCAATTAGCTTTCCTCCAACTTTCAGGTCGTTGTAGAAGTTGACGGCGTCATTAACGTATAGAAAGAAATGGTCTTCCCCCAGATGTTTTACCAGGCCACCTTTATGCATGGTGTCCCTCACAGGTCCCGTTACACCACTGAAGTACATGTCGATGTTGCGTAATTTATAGTCGTCCACCAGGTCCATCATCGCATGTACAGCTGTACTGTCCATGTCGTTGATCGCATCTGCCATTATTATGATGAGTTTAATCGATGAACCTTTATTGTTTTCACAAAGTGCCAGCTTGTCTCTGAAATAATTGGTGTTGGCGAAAAACATAGGAGCATCAAAGCGTATAATCAGGATATCATCATATTGGGTGGCATTTTCAAAACGCTTAATATTCCTGAATATTTTTGTCCCTTCAATCTTACCGAGGACAGCTATATGCGGGTAGGTGGCACGATAAATGACCATCGCCAGCGACAAAAGCACACCTACGCCAATGCCCATTTCAACCCCTAATGAAAGGGTTGCTACAAAGGTCACGATAAGCATGAGAAAGTCCCTGCGGTCAGACTTCCATAAATGAATAGGTTCCTTATAATCAACCAATCCAAACACGGCTACCATTATCACTGAAGCCAATACTGCCTTGGGTAAGAAATAAAAAAGCGGGGTAAGGAAAAGTAAAGTCAGGATGAGGAGCACAGCACTGATCATGGAAGCCATCCCGGTTTTTGCCCCGGCCTGGTCATTAACGGCGGTTCTTGAAAATCCGCCGGTCACGGGGAAAGACTTAAAAAAGGCTCCGAATATATTTGCAGCACCCAGTGCTATTAATTCCTGATTGGAATCAACCTGATAGTTTTTATGCTTGGCCTGAATGGCTTTGGCTACGGCAATGGATTCCATAAACCCGATCAGCGAAATAGTCAGGGCAATGGGCAATAATCCATTCAAATTTTCCAGACTAAAGGACGGGATGGAAAAGGAGGGTAACCCGGCGGGCACATCACCAACAATTTTTACACCGGCATCATGTAAATGGAGTACATATACCGCAATGATTGTGAGAATAACGACAACCAATGGCCCCGGTATTTTTTTTGCCTTTTTCTTGAGAAAAATAATGATGGCTACGGCAGAAAGACCGATAGCCAAAGTTGCCCAATGAATATTGGCAGCATTGATCAGCGCGTTGTAAAGAATCTCATGGATAAAATGGCTTCTTGGTATTTCCATTCCCAAAAGGTGCTTGAGTTGACTAAAGCCAATGATTAAAGCAGCAGCTGATGTAAATCCACTAATTACCGGATGACTCAGAAAATTGACCAGGAAGCCTAATCGAAATACACCCATGCCAAATTGGATCAGGCCGACCATTAGGGCCAGTACTATGGCAAGCGTGATAAATTGCTCAGAACCGGGTTCTGCAAAGTTACCCACCCCGGAAGCAATCAGCAGGGCCACCATCGCTACAGGCCCTACGGCCAGTTGCCTGCTGGTGCCCAGTAAGGCATAAATAATAAGAGGTATGGTTGCGGCATATAAACCATAAATAGGGGGGAGGCCGGCCAACATGGAATAAGCCATCCCCTGTGGGATGAGCATCACTCCTACGGTCAGACCCGCTGAAAGGTCTCCTTTTAACTTCTCTTTATCGTATGATTTTAACCATTCCAATGATGGTATATACTGCTTTAACGTCATTCTAAAATATGTTTATTAATTGAAGACACAAAAGTACGATGTCATAGCACTGTTTTAAGTGACTGATGTCACTCACAAAGCCGTTTCAGCCCATAATTCTAAAATTAATTGTTACAACAGGTATTTTTTTGCCAGGGCGTTCCATTCCTCTTCGAGCGTTCCAGCGTACATCTGTTCCCCGGCACGGTTATACCAGTATCGGGCATTTCCGGGATCACCTTCTTTCCGGTGGAGGTAAGCATGAATCAGGGAACCATCAGTAGTATGTATGTCCTGCACAATATTATGAGCCTTGTCCCAATCGTTCCGGTGATCGTGCCAAAGGGCTTTGAGTAAATCGTTGATGTTTTCCGGAGGCATCTCATGAGACAAGGACGCAATAAATTCTGAGAACTTCATGTTTATTATTTACCGGGAGGAGTAATCATAATATGTGCACGGTGTGTGCCGGGATCCATGATCCAGGGCGCTCCCGGAGTGGGTGGTGCGAGTGGCAAACCTGTGGACTCCGGGGTGGCATAAGGGATATAGATTACCCAACGCAGATGCCCGTTAACCACTTCGCCCTTTTCAGCATCGTAATCATCGCCTGAAAGGATATGAAGTGTGGTATTTGAAGGAATTTTTAGCTTTCCGCTTTTCACTTCTTCTTCTCTTGTTTGGAATATTTCACTGTTGTTTTTCCCTTCTTTGCGCAATTGTCTGCCGCGAGCCATAAATGGTTCCAGGTCTTTGTGGTAGCAGGCGGCGTTGAATCCTTCACGTGCCGGATCATCAGCCAGGCAAACCACATTGTTTGTGCCTTCCCGGACTACTATAATTTCACCGTCTTTGTGGCCTAATACGGTGGCTCCTTCGCGGTCTGCTTCCGGGGCGGCCAATAGGGCGCCGGCTATTTGCGCTGAGAAATCATCCTGAGCGATACAGGAGGTGCCCACCAACACAGCAATGGCAAAGGCCATAATAAGTGATCTCATTTCAAATGGTTTAATCATTTTTATTTTGCTTTATGTTTAAGCTTTAAAAGTACGAAAAATTTAAGAAATTGAAAGACTTCAATAAAATGAGTCCTTTTGACGGTAGGGATTATACGGACACGGGTAAAAAAAAACAGGCCCTTCGGCCTGCTCTTTTTCGA
>JAOUKJ010000393.1 GCA_029882675.1 Cyclobacteriaceae bacterium | reverse complement strand
ATGTTTTGGGGATATATTACAACAAGGTAAGTTCTAACCCGATGTCTTTCACTGTTGTAAATCACTGAACCGGAATTTAGAATTTAAAATTTAAAATTTAGAATTTAGAATTTAGAATTTAGAATTGGGAATTGGGAATTGGGAATGGGGAATGGGGAATGGGAATAACGCCGAGCCTCTACAGATCCGGTAATTTTTACCTTGTGCTAGAGAAATGGGCAGTGGTGGATGACTTCTGGTATAAAGGCAAAGAAGAATCAGGTGATTTGTGATGAAAAAAGTGAGTCAGTTGGGTGAACCTATCGTCATAGCAATATCGGGGGGAGATGCAGGGAGAAACGAATCAATATCACCCCGTGGGAGACGAAGTTTTTTCGCGAAGAATCCATTTGGGGTGAATAGTTTTAATAATGAAATCTTTATTTTTACAAAAACGTTATCTTTATTGAAAGCAGAATTAAAAACAATGGACATACAAGCTACGAAGCTGGAGTTGATGCGGTTATTGCTGAACACTCACAAAGAACAGGTGCTGCAAAAGGTCAAAGAGATATTGGAGAAGGAACAAGATGTTGACTTTTGGGATGGACTTAACGCTGAAGACCAGGCAGCAATTAATGAAGGCCTGGATCAGTTGGATAAAGGCCAGTATGTTTCCCACGAATCAGTTAGAAAGGAAATTAGTAAACGCTTTAATTTTTAACTCTTGCCTCTTCCTGTCCGCTATTCACTTCGTGCCAGGCAGGAAGAAATAGAAATATTGGAGTATGTTCAGGCCAGGTTCGGACAGAATACGGCCAGGGAAGTTTACGAGAGCATAGAGCAAACAATTGAAAAGATTGCTGTAATGCCCGGAATGTTCCCATCTTCAAAGAAACAGAAAGGCCTGAGGAAATGCGTTCTCAGTAAGCAAACGAGTATATATTATCGTGTAAGCAATGACTGGATAGAGGTTGTCAGTTTCAGGGCCAACCTAAAAGATCCTGGTAAATTCTCGGTTTAAACCAACCTTGGAGGCAACACCTCAATTAAAATACGTCTCAAAAAACGCTTTTACGGCCGTCTGCACCTCCTGTGTATGGGTGTCGTTGTTTTTATAGCGGGATGTGACTTCCACTACCTGACTGCCGGAAATTTGTTTTTGAATAATTTCGCCAAAATGGTAAGGATGTAAAGGATCATCGTGGTTTACGATAATCAAAGTAGGCACCTTTATCTTTTGCAGATCGGCCAAGGCCCTGATGGGTGCATCATTGACCATATGCTCCAGCACTTTGGGCGTATCATCAAGTTGTTCTCTGGTAAACATCCCCAATACCGATGAGGCCGCCAACGGAAGTTCGCTTTGCATCTTCTGAAACGATTCCCTCTTCTCAAAAAGGCCTTGTCCCCCACCCTGCTGCAGGCAGTCAGCGACCTCCAGTAATATCCGAAGGTTCTCAGGCCCCGGCGCATCGAGCCATGCCGGCCGCACCAAAACCAATCCCTTTACCCGCTCAGGGTACCGGAGCGCTGTTTGTACAGATATCCCTGAACCCATGGAAATACCCCCAAATACGGCCTGGTCAACGCCTTCCTTGTCCAGCATTTCAATCACAGCATCCGTATAATTCTGAAACGATGGTACGGTCTCCGGGTTGTAGGGCGATTTTCCGTGACCCGGACAATCCATCGTCATTAATTGCATATTTTCCAGTCCGCCGAGGATCCCCTGTGCCTGCTGAAGATTGGCTCCAAGTCCATGTTGAAAAACAAAGGGGCGGCCATTGCCGCTGATGGTGTAGTTGATATTGCTGTTCATCTATATTATTCTTTAAGCCTGCAAAATTAGAAAGGTTCGTGTTAATGAAAA
Organism: Cyclobacteriaceae bacterium; assembly: GCA_029882675.1. GTDB lineage: Bacteria > Bacteroidota > Bacteroidia > Cytophagales > Cyclobacteriaceae > JAOUKJ01. The sequence continues at coordinate 2,408 of JAOUKJ010000393.1, read as the reverse complement.
GGGAAGTACTTATTTCTCAACTCCCGTGCATTCAGAATGCGTTCTGCTATCACACATTCACAACCTTTGTTTTGGAAATGGTATCATGCCAGCCGGAGACTTCCGATCCTAAAAAGGAAAAAGCTTCAAAAGGAATAAACCGGCATAATGTGCGTTTAAGGATCATATTAAAATCCGGTATTTCTCCGTTTTCATCCACCACTTTAGTTTTGGTAATATACTTTGCCACCGTTCTTCCGGTATAGTATTCAAAAAGCGTATAGTAAAGCATTCCATTCATAAAACCGAACAAGTAATCCCCCAGTAAATTCCCTTCTTCAAGGATCCACAGGGTCTCCGGTATAATCACCCCTATTGTAAGCTCAAAAAACAGGCTAAAAAAGACACCAAAAATAATCATAAACACTAAGTCGATCAGGTAATTGGCAAGGCGCTTTCCCTGACTGGCAGAAACGTACAATGAGGCACTGTTGGTATCTTCCAAAAAAGCACCACAGGACACCTCAAAGGCAGCCGGAGCATTGGTAAACTTACACACTATTCCCAGGCTGGCATCAATTTTCTGATATTGACAAACCTTACAGTATTCTAATTGTTCTTCTCGGGTCATACTTCTGTTGTATTTGGCCTATTCTATTGCCCTGCAAAATTAGAAGGGTTTATGATAAAGAAAAGAAAAGTTTCAATAACAGCTTCTTTATCGCTCTTCTACCACATCACACCCAAAAGGAACCAATGCCAATCCGGCCATTTTGATATGCTGTGCCGCAAAAGGTATTCCCACGATAGTGATGGCACACAACAGTGCCAAAACCAGGTGAAGAACGGCAAGTTCAATACCCGCAAAAAGTATCCACAAAATATTCATCAGAAGATACAAACACCCCGAAGCGCGCTCGCCATGGCGCACGGTCTTCCCAAAAGGGAATAACGAAAAGGCGGCCAGTTTTAAGGTCTGCACCCCAAAAGGGATCCCAACGATGGTAATCATTAAAATGACCGATCCGAAAAGGTAAAACAGAAATACTAAAATTCCACCGGTGAGTATCCATAAAAAATTACCAAGGGTGTTCATACAATTACGTCTTTGTGTCTGTGTACGACGAAAGGGGGGCAATAGTTATTTTTACTTTCAAAGTCACCTCTCAAGGCCTTTTTTTTCTAAACATGTCTTTCCATTCGTGAAAAACCATATTGAAGAAACTACGATTAACCGGATTTTTGGTCAGGCCATAGATTGGCGTTTCCATTTCTTTTTCAAAGGTTCCGAATAACCTGTCGTAGATGATCAGCGTATTGCCATAATTCTTATTGATATATTTCGGGTTTACCGCATGATGAACGCGATGATGTGAAGGGGTATTTAATATCCACTCAAAAATGCCCAAACGGGGAATGACGGTAGTATGCTGGATAAAGGCAAAAAAGAAACTTATCGTTTCAACCATTAATATATCTATGGGATCAAAACCGATAAGCGGCAATGGCATCCAAAACACCACATGATAGATTGCATTAAGAAAAGGCGTTCTGGCCGCTACCGCAAAATTCATTTTTAGCGATGAATGATGATTAACATGTGTGGCCCAGAAAAAAGGTATTTCATGACTGAGTCTGTGAAACCAGTAATAAACTAATTCATTGAGCAAAAAAAGTACGCATAGCGAAAGTGCTGTTGTCTCTATTTTAAAAGGTGTAACGCTGTATAAAAAAAGCCAAAGCACCAGATTTACTCCTTTTAAAGTCAAGCGCGTAATGATCCCAAGAATCCCGAAGGTGATACTCGTCCAGGTATCTTTTATATCATAGAGGTTTTTCTGCTTTTTAAAACTATACCATGCTTCTGCAATGATGCTCAATACGATAAAAGCAATAAACCAGGGTGCAATTTTCTCCAGCATAATCCGGGCTTATGTTATCAGGTTAATCTTCCATTTAAAAACCAGTATATCAAAGCCAAAATAGCCACAATTACGGTGGCCAGCAGTACTTTTTTAACTGGAAAACCAGGCTGTTGCCTCAGGGCTTCTTCTCTTTTCAGGTGCTGAAACCGCATATATGTTTCATCGCGTTCATCAACGATTTCAGCTCCACGCATCCCTGTAATCGCTTCTTCAATGGCTACAGCCACCTTATGTATCTGTGTTTGATAATCAAGCGCATCCGCCTTTTCCCCAGGCAACAGTGTTCTTAATTCACCGGATGCCTCATAACACCAGGTGACCCAGGGCACTTCCGCCCCAATGGTATTATTAAAATCTGCTAAGGCATCCTCTTTCACATCTTTAATCTTCACAGGGACAATCCGATATGCCGCTCTACCACCATTCAGAGGAATGACTATTCCACTATCTGCCTGCCTGGCCTCCTTTTTAAACAGTTCCAACTCATTTTTCCAATGCCCACCA
>JAOUKJ010000392.1 GCA_029882675.1 Cyclobacteriaceae bacterium | reverse complement strand
CTTATTATCAACCCCAAAAGTGCTTAGGTTATGGCATGTATTACAGCTCTGGGTGTTGTCTTTTGATAGACTATTATCAAAATACAGCTTTTTACCCAGGGCCACCTTTTCATCAGTAATGGGATTACTACTACTGGTAGCTTCACCAGGCAACTGGCCAAAAAAAGTCTTTGCCTTTTCGTGTAGTCCCGGAAAAGCATTTACTACTTCGTCAGATTTCCCGGGAGCATCCTGCTTCTTACTTTCTCCACAGCCCAATAACAGGCCGAACGATAAACTTAATATTAATAATCTTCTCATTTTTCTAGTAGTTTGATGAATTTTCTTCAACACAAAATAACAGTTTATCCCTCGAATTTCCTTAAATTTTTCTTTCATATTAATGTGTTTAAACATGTTTCGCGCATTAATAATAGGCACAAAAAAAAGCAGATTCAGCAATCTCTAGTCTGTGGAAATAGAATCCCCTAAAAAAGGCTATATGTAAAACGGCAACATCTCATATCTCCTATCTGAAACCTATCATCTATTTCGTTACCTTTGCAGTATGAAACGTGTTATTATCGGGTTATCAGGTGGAGTGGACAGCAGTGTAGCCGCTTATTTACTCAAGGAACAAGGCTATGAAGTGATTGGTATGTTCATGAAAAACTGGCACGATGACTCTGTCACCATCAGTGATGAATGTCCCTGGATAGACGACAGCAACGATGCCATGCTGGTGGCCCAAAAACTCGGGATTCCTTTTCAGGCCATCGATCTGAGTAAGGAATATAAAGAGCGCATTGTCGATTACATGTTTGCGGAATACGAACGGGGTCGCACACCCAATCCCGATGTGTTGTGCAATCGTGAAATAAAATTTGACGTATTCCTCAAGGCCGCTATGAAACTCAGGGCTGACTACGTTGCCACAGGACATTATTGCCGGAGGGGCATTGAAGAAACAGAAGCGGGAACCAGCTATCGTTTACTGGCCGGCAAGGACAAAAATAAAGATCAGAGTTATTTTCTATGCCAGCTTACCCAGGATCAACTTTCAAAGGCCTTGTTTCCAATTGGAGAACTCACCAAACCTGAGGTGCGCAAAATTGCCAAAGACCTGGATCTGGTCACTGCTGAAAAAAAAGACAGTCAGGGGTTGTGTTTTGTTGGAAAAGTACGTTTACCCGAATTTCTACAGCAGCAGCTAAAACCAAAAAAGGGCAAAGTCATAAAAATAGAACATGACGCGCCCATATTCAGCCGAGTTGCCGGAACAAGCACCCTGGAGATCATTTCCCGCGCTTTTACCTATACACCCACCGACGGAAAAGAAATTGGTGAACACAACGGTGCACATTACTATACGATCGGACAACGCAAAGGGCTTAATATCGGAGGATTCCCGGAGCCCTTGTTTGTTATTGGAACAGACACCCGGCAAAACATTATTTATCTGGGTATGCGTGAAGACCATCCGGGCCTGTATCGCAAAGCGCTCTTCGTTCCACAAAATGATGTACATTGGGTGAGGCCCGATCTGAAATTGGCTACAGGAGCGGAAAAAGCGTATTCTGCACGGATACGGTACCGCCAGGATTTAAAACCCTGTAAACTCATTCAAAAAGAGGAAGGGCTCTATGTCCTGTTTGAAGAATCACAAAAGGCCATTACGTCCGGACAATTTGTAGCCTGGTATGATGGGGATGAATTACTAGGTTCTGGGGTAATTGGGTGAACATAGGGAGTGTGAGACAGGAGACTGACTAATTACTTTTTCCCTAGTCCTGACACCCCACCAGAAACAATAAATTTCATAGCCTGGGTACCATTGACATCCAATGCTTTCACCCGGTGGCGGGGGACGAGAAACTGATTTCCGGAAAAATTATATGAATGGGGCAGGTACACTGACACCAGGTCTTCCAGGCCCAATTCGCTGAGGTTACTTTGTGTGATAAAACCCATTTTATACACCGAACCATAGGCATCGAGTTGTACAATTACCGGTTTGTCAAATTTTTTCTTATCCCCTACAAAAGCGCCTACCAGATCCTTTAAACTCGTGTATATCAGGCTGATAAAAGGCACTTTTTCAACTGCTCTTTCCAGAAATTCAAAAAAAGGCCGGGTAATAAAAAATGATCCCAGATAACCCACGATTGTTATCACGGAAAGAATGATCAACAAGCCCATCCCGGGAATGGTAAAACCCAACAAGCCATCTATCCACTGAATGGCAATGGTAATAACATAAATAGTCAATGTCAGAGGGATGACAAACAAAAGACCCCGAAAGAAATAACTTAAAACACTTTGTATCGTAAGTTTTGCCATGATTGAAATTATATTTTTTTTGGTAAAGTAACGGAATAGCCACAACTCTAAGGGGAAAAAAGAAATTCTATTCCAATATTTTTTTTAGTTTCTCCAACTGCGCCCTGTTTTTTTCAGAATTGATATTTTGAATAATGCTATTCTTCTCCATATTCGTAAGTCGCCAGTTTAATGAAGCGCGTTCTTTGAGCAGCACATTGTTGGCGGAGTTATACTCAAGGTTTACGGTGTACAAAGGTCCTTTATACCACGATTGTGCCCTTTCCAGGTACGTGTCGTTATTGATATCCTGTATATTTTCGAAATTTTTATACACCCCTTCTATCGGCGAAGAGAATTTTTGAAAGAGGGATTGGTTGTGTGAATCATTTACGGGATGGTGTTTTTGTGAATCCCGAACAGAGACAAACAAGACTGCAGAAGTATTCGCTGCAATCCAGTCCTTAAAATGATACAGGAACATCACCGCGTCTGAAATGCCAAAATTATCCGTCAGGCCGGCATCCATGATCTCCATTTTGGGAACCGTAGGCAAGGTAATATTAGGCGTTATATAAGGGAAGGTGGCACTCATGCGCAATCCGCTTATAAACCGCAGGCCTGATGCGTTGTGATCCTTAAAAAAATCATTAAATTCAATGCCCTTCAACACAAATCGGTTGCCATATTTTCGTTCGGCATCAACATTCATATAAGATACCGGCATAGAACTGATATACAGTTTCCTGCCATCGTTAATTACTGTCGGGGCCATAAGAACCATTGGTATTTTTCCTTCATAAACCGGCGTAAAATATTCATACAGATTTTTATCCATGAAACCCAGCGTATTCCGGTTGAGCTGCTGCTCAAAGGCATAGCCCCGGTCTTTGATGTACTGGTGCCCCTCATAAGTAAACTTCTGAAAACCCAGGAAAATATCATTTACCAGCAGTGAAAAAATAACCGGATTGAGGTTATCCCGGGCAATCCCCCATAAATATGCCCTATCGTCCCTGCGGATACTGGAGTCAGTCTGCTGCCGGAGGACAAGTTCACGGTAATAGCTAATCCCGATTAACCCGCCGGATGCTCCGGTCATCATCACGGTATGATCCATCAGCTTGTTGCCCGTAATACTATCTGCCCGTTGCATGGCATTCAGACTCCATAACATGGCCCTTTGGCCGCCCCCGCTGGCACAGACAAAGACCATCACCGGTTTCTTTTCTTTCGTCACCCTGGCTTTCCAGTTCTCAAGCCTTTTAATGGTTAAGCTCCGGTCGTGTTCATAGTGCTCTTTATTATTTGACTTTATCAAACTATCCAGCGAATAGACTTTTGGTGGCCGGTCATAGTCCAGGCCAAAAGCCCGGTAGTCTTTATGCACCACATCATACTTTATCAACAAATTCATGCAAAGCAAAATCAGGATGGTAAGCGATACGGACCAACCTCTGAACCAAAAGGAAAAAGCACCTGTAAACATGATCAGAATAGTGAGTAATAACATGGCGCTGGCGGCCGCAGGCAACTGGAAGTATGGTATTTCTGAAAATATACCAAAGACAAGCAACATTGCAAATATGAGCAATTCTACTGTAATCAGGTTGAAATGATTCTGATCAAAAACACGCAAAACGGTTGACTTGTCGTAGAAATGGCCATAGTCAGGCACTTTTTTTATTTTAAAATCAAAATCGAGGAAACTATCTACCCTAACCTGTTTTTTTCGCGCGATCAATAGTTTGCTCATGGATGCAGCCCTTGTAACCCGTACATTTTCCCGTAGCTTTTCATCGAGCTTACAGACCATAAATTTGAAAATATCCTTATTAGTCAGTCTGAAATACACAAACAGGGTGAAGGTCATAAACACAAAGCCGGTAAGGATACCCAATACATCAAAGGCTATCTGTGCTGTGGAGGTTTCATAATCCCGCTGGAATTTGATAACCTGCCAGCTATAAGTGGTCAGAAAAAT
>JAOUKJ010000025.1 GCA_029882675.1 Cyclobacteriaceae bacterium | reverse complement strand
CTTATATTTACCATAGGTGAGGTGGTTGGTTTTTGCGAACATTAAATTAATCCTTCTCGGATTAATTTCCACTCTCACCTATTTTTTTGCCTATCTATTTATTTTGGACGGATGTGATCTCCCACCTATTATCTCACATCTCATATCTAACATCTAATACTATGAAGAGTATTTTTATAAATGAGATATAATATGATTTCAGCAATAGCTTTATTATGTTTACCTATAAGACAGATGAAGTTAAAAAACGATATTTTGGGATTGTTTAATAACATTAGCCTTATAATTGTGCGCCATTCGTCCCGGGGCGGAAAACCCGAGTGACAGGACGGACAATCTGCCGGATTTTCTGACGGGATGGGGCTTTTTGCCTGTAATTAATTCAAAACAACGGGCTCGTCGATCAGCCGTAATCAAGGTTAATTTTTCACAGAAAGACTACTTTTTTCCAAAATTATTAACGTAATTTAAAATGGATTATTTGCTGTTGGCACAGGTTATGTAATACCAAACTTAATCTTTCCAATGATGTACCATTTAAGGTTAATAACTATTGATTCTTTACGCGGGCTGCTAATTATGATAGTAGTTTTGATCGCAGTGGCTCTATTTGGTGTTTTCGTCAAGAAAAAACTGGTTTTTCCGGACTACCTAAAATGGGTCTTGTTAGGACTGGCTATGATTTTTGCTTTCTGGGCATATATGAAACAACCGGTTTATTATTTCCCGAATAACAACGGTGTGCTGGGCGACAATTATTATCATATGACCCGGGCAATGGAAAAGGACAATTATCTAAAGCCCCATCATGTGTTTTTTCCCTGGATTGCTGAAAAATATGTAAAAATGATGACCAGCCTGGGTTTTGCCTCAGAAAATGACAACGACTACTACGAAAAGGTTTACAAATGGTCGACCTTTCCTGTCAGAGTATTTTCCATCATTGCACTATTTGCATTTTCGTTGATGATATATCAGTACAATAAATCTACAATTGATGCTTTTTTGGTCTTTTTCTTTACAGGACTCTGCTATAGCTTTTGGATCTTTGGCATACAAAGTAATTCTATTGGCATTGCCCTGTCGGTGCAATTGCTTTCTCTGGTTTTATACACAAAATGGTGGAACAAAATAAATATAAAATACACCATCGCCCTTTGTCTTCTCACCTGTTTTGGGGTATTTTTTCACATAGGAGTAATTTATTTCTCCTTGGGTATGTTTATCGCATTTCTCTACGGTATTTTGGTCAGTGAAAAAAAGCTCCAGGAAAAAGTAAGACACATTTCCATATACGGGATAATCGGACTTGGAATGGCCTTCGCCTTCTATGTCGTTCAGTTAAAGCTCAACCGGGTAAGCGATTATACGGGCGTATTTCATGTTCTTGCCGATACCGATTACGCGGGTGAATTTTCCTCCCCACAATATGGCTATTTCAATGCTTTTATGGCCGGTATTTATAATGCAAAGTATACTATTATTGAATATTTAAGTGTACAGCAAAGCTCCATTTATATGCCCGTCAACTTTTTTAATAACCTTACAAAGACTGATGAATTTGCAGAGCGTTACGCTACAAGTCTTCTTTTTGGTCTTGGGGCAAGTGTTTTCCTTACTTTAAGGAGGTCTTTTAAATACAAGTATTACGCACTTTTTGTTGTTGGGGCCTTTACATACCTTACCACCCAGATGGGGTTCGTGCTAAGAAACCCGGATGGTCATTACTACGCTTTTCTGCTGGCTCCTACCATTGGTCTTTTCTTTTCCCTGTTCTTACCTTATACAGCTGCCGAAAAAAAAGAGGCAAAGACTAATTCAGTAATTGACATCTTTTTTGGTGTGTTCAAAAGAATAAATAATCGGTTTGTTTATGTTACAACCAACAATGTACCGAAACCATTTCATTCCGGCTTATACAGCTGGTGGGACACAACCAGGAGGTTGTCCCTGTTTGGGTTTTTATTACTTCTGTTTTACTATCATGGCTTTTCCCCGATAAAACTGACCCGGGGTACGGATATCAGCTCTCACCCTTTTTACCGCATTAATAATACCATACATCAATCGGTTGGCAGGGAACAGGCCGTTTGTCTGCATGAGATCGATGAAAACTATTATCCAAATAGCGGTATTAAACTATTTTATAACCATAAGTTCGGGAATATTAAATGGCACGCTATTTCGCCTGAAAATAATAATAAAACAGCCCTGACAGCCCTGATAAACAAATATAGTGCGGAAGGGTACAAAGTGTTTATTGATGGTAAACGATATAAGATCATAAGCGAGGACACCCCGCCCGATGCCAGTCAGGTGGGCGACTCACTTTGGTTGCTAAACTGAGCAGATGGCCTTAACAGAATATTTTATCTTTGACCAATGACCGAAATTAAAAGCATTTTATATTCCAAGGACAAAAAACCAAACCGGGTCAACCAGGCCTTGGTTGTTGCCGTTTTTACGTGTCTTATTATCGCTTATTTATTTAACGCCTCTTATTACTATACTGATAATCCCGGAGTTCTTGGAGACAACTATCTTCACATGCACAAGATGATGAAAGAGGGTCTTTACGTTAAGCTCCACCATATGTCTTTCCCGTTGCTGTCGGATATGTTAGTGAATACATTTATTTCTACTGGAATAATTCAGCCGACCGACCCACTTTTCCTTGAGAAGTGTTACAAGTTATCAATACTTCCGACAGGGCTGCTAAATGTTCTGGCACTCGGCCTGTTTTTTATTTTTCTGCTCCGGGCAAACACACCACCCTTAAAGGCAGTATTAATATTTTTAACCCTAAGCACAAGCTATACTTTCTGGATGTGGGCCATCCAGAACAATTCTATTGGAATGGCGTTGGCCTGGCAGGTATTGATAAGCTTATATTTTTATTATTGGTGGCAACACCACACCCTTTCACATACCGTATTGTTTACCCTGGCGTGTTGCCTTTCGATGTTTTTTCATATTGGACTGGTATATTTTGCCATTGGAACATATCTTGTTATGCAGGGCAGGATATTATACCTTTCGAAAGGAAAAATCAAAAATTGTTATAAAAAACTGCTTCTGTCAAACGGGATGGCGCTGACCCTTGGGATGGCTTTTATATATGTAGGGATGGGGCTGACTGAGACCAATACCTTGTCAGGTTTGTTTGATGTCCTGGCCGATAAGGAATACCTCAAAAACCTTCCCCCCGACAACAGGAATATTTTTGCTAAACTTATCGAACAGACGCAACGGGGGAGGTTTAACCAAATATCCTATTATTACGAACTGTTTTATCCGGGATGGATAGTAGCACGAATACCTACTGGCGCTGATATTACTCAAATGACTATCCAGAAAATTGGACATATCGCTTTGGGCGTACTAGGTGCCTCCATACTCATCTACCCCAAAACAACCTACAAAAACGGAATAAAGCCTTTTATATTTACAGGGGCGGTCACTTCGGCCATTTCGATTGTGGGTTTTGCCATACATCCTCAATCCAGTCACCACTATTATGCGGTAGCTTACGTGCCCTATTTTTTGTTGTTTTTTGGCTTTATTATTCCTGAAAGGGAAAAAAGGGTGGAGTGGGGACAACAGGTTTTGATGATAATTATAATAGCACTGACGGTATATTATAATGTCTTTTCGCCCCTTAATATCTTTAGGGGCAAAGACCTTGATTATCATCCTTTTTATGTTCAAAACTCCCTGATTAATATTCACACAAAAACAAAACCTGCGGTCTTCTTTAATGAATTGGATGTCGGTTACTATCCAAACTATTCTTTGGATGAATATTACCGGAAAAAATTTGGCCATATTATATGGCGGTCTGATACTCTTTTATGGAATACACAAGAAAAAATCCTGTCAGAACTGGAGAATTATACTTCCTCAGATACCCTCAATGTTTATATTGGAGAAAAAGCCAAAACGCTTTTAACAGGCGATACGATATATACCTATATTAAAATAGAAAATAACCTATGGGAGCTACAAAAATAAACAATGATATACTGGAACTTTCCATTGTAATGCCTTGCCTGAACGAGAGCGAAACCCTAGGCGTGTGTATTCACAAATGCCAGACATTCATAAAGGAAAACAATCTGAAGGCCGAAGTAGTCATCGCTGATAACGGGAGCACAGATGGTTCCCTTGAAATAGCTGAGAAAGAGGGGGCCCGTATAGTAAATGTGGAAAGAAAGGGATATGGTAGCGCCTTAATAAACGGGATCAAAGCAAGCAATGGAAGGTATGTGATCATGGGCGACGCCGACGACAGCTATGATTTTTCAAATCTTATGCCCTTTGTTGAATTGTTGAGGAAAGGCAATGAAATGGTCATTGGCAACAGGTTCAGAGGAGGGATCGCCCCCGGTGCCATGCCATTCCTGCACCGATATCTGGGCAATCCTGTATTGTCCTTTCTTGGGCGGCTTTTTTACAGAGTCAACATCGGTGATTTTCATTGCGGGCTAAGGGGATTTTCCAGAAAAGCCTTCGACGATCTTGGTTTAAAAGCACCCGGGATGGAATTGGCCTCGGAGATGATAGCTAAAGCGGCCTTGAAAGGACTGAAGATCGTAGAGACGCCCACTACCCTGTCTCCCGACGGACGGTCGCGACCCCCGCATTTAAACACCTGGAGCGATGGATGGAGACACTTGAGGTTTCTACTCCTCTTTAGTCCAAAATGGGTCTTCCTCTTCCCGGGGATTATTTTAACCGTTTTCAGCTTCTTGTTATCCTTAATTTTGATAAAAGAACCATTAAGCATTGGGTCGCTAACTTTTGACGTGCATACTTTGCTTTATACTTCTACATTTTTCCTCATAGGGGCTCAGCTTATTTTCTTCTATATGTTTACCAGGATATTTGGATCGGTAACCGGCATCCACCCGGAAACCGGCCGACAAAAAAAGTTTTGGAAGTCTTTTACGCTGGAACGGGGTGTCCTTTCCGGATCCCTCATATTTTTTGTTGGTTTTATTCTTGCTGTACTGTCCCTCCTCAATTGGAAGGCTTCCGGTTTCAGCGAACTTTTACCGTCAGAAAACCTTCGGAACGTGATCCCCTCCGTTGTTCTGATTATTTTAGGGACGCAAATTATTTTTTATTCCGTATTCTTCAGCGTACTGGGTTGGGGCAGAGATAACCAAATGTAAAAAAAATTGAAAAAAATCGACTACTTATTGCAAAGGATAAGGATCAAACAAGCTGAAAAGTTCATTGAAGAGGGTCAGTTTGTTCTTGATGTGGGCTGTCATCAGGGGGAAGTGTTCGACCAGCTTAATTTCAAAAAGATCAGGGGATTTGGTATCGATCCGGTACTTGACGAAACCATTTCCAAACCAAATTATACCTTGTTGCCCGGAAAGTTCCCCGAAGATTTCAATGTAAGAAAGGAATTCGATGCAGTTACTCTTTTGGCGGTTCTGGAACATGTCCCTGAAAATGAACTTATTGAATACCCACAAACGCTTTCAAGGTTTTTGAAAGAAGGAGGTTTAGTGATTGTAACAGTACCATCAAAAATAGTTGATATTGTCCTTTTTATACTGAAGTCCTTAAGACTTATTGACGGCATGGATCTGGGCAACCATCAGGATTTCCCCCGGAAAAAAATCATTGAAAGTTTTACGCGTCAGGGTTATTCGCTTGTCGTTAGAAAAAAGTTTGAACTCGGGCTGAATAACCTGTTTGTGTTCCGGAAAAATTGATTTTATTTTTTAATTACATAATTGGACAAAATGTTTGAATTTTATCCTAAATCCACATTTTTGTGTTTTTCAACGCGCCTTATCCTGAACAATCACCAGCAACAATGATAAAATCATTAGCTTAAAAGTTTCAGAGTTTATCCAACGATTCATGATGCATATCTCGCAAACGGGTTTTTCAAGATACGCTACTATCGTATATTTTCATCAAAATGTAGCAATAGGCTTGGATTTCTAACATCAAAGTACCTCCTTAGGCAATACCTTCCTCGTCCACGTCTTGATCTGCTTCACCTTCCCGGCTACCGAATCGGGATTGAAGGTGAGGGTGGTCTCCCAGGCGTTTTCAGGTTCAAACTCTTGCTCCATGATTTTCAGTACGCTGTTGGCCACGGCTTCTGAACGGATTACGGCCAGGCATTCGGTATTCAGGTTGGCACTGCGGGGATCCAGGTTGAAGGTGCCGATCACCACCGTCCGGCCATCCACCACCATGGTCTTGGCATGAAGCCCGAAGCGGGGCTGATGATCCAGGGTAGTATGCAGTTCACCGGTCATCATCCTTCGGCGTATGGCCGCATCAGGGCGGAACTCAAAAATATGCACTCCCGTTTGCAGCAGTGCCTCACGGTCTGACTGGTAAGCGCTGAAGGCCTCCAGGTTGTCGGTAGAAGCCAGGCTGTTGGTGAGGATGCGTACCCGCACACCGCGCTCCACGGCCTCACGGAATAGCCCCTTACTGAGTTCGGTAGTGATCAGGTAGGGGGTCTGTATATCCACCGTTTTCTTTGCCTTTTTCACCAATGCAATCAGGCTATCGGTCGTGATTCCACCTCCGGATAGACTTACTGTTTCTTCATTTTTGCCGGGAACGTCTGAGATAAACGATACGTTGGCGAGCCAGATCAGCTCCTTTTTGATAGCCGCAAAAGCTTGGGGCAAGTCGGCAATCTTATTGCGTACCTGGGGCCAGAAATTATCCGGATTGCAGGCATATTGATGCAGCTTTTCAAACCGGTTTTCGTCCATGGATATTTCCGGTAACTCCGGACTGATCTCACTCACGGGCACGCTCAGGTCACTTTGCCAGAATTCCTCAAACGAACGTCCTACCTGTTTGGTGGATTTGCCCAGCAGCAGTACATCCCTGTCGCGAAAGTTGTATTCGTGGTCGTAATCAAAATATTCATCGGCGATGTTTCTGCCGCCGGTGATCACCACCTTACCGTCCACGATAAAGGTTTTATTGTGCATACGTTGGTTGAATGACCGGAAGTCTGTCATCACCTTGTTCAGTTTACTCAGCAGGTTTTTGCCCAGGTTGGTGCCGGGGTTATAGATCTTAATATCGATATTCTCGTGGGAATCCAGCATCAGTACATCTTCCAGGGGGGCGTCCACCATAATGTCATCCACAATGATCCGCACTTTCACACCTCTGTCTGCGGCGCGTACCAGGTAGTCGCAGGCAATCAGCCCCACATTGTCTGTCGAAAAGATGAAATACTGGATGTCGATGGTTTTTTCTGCATTTTCACTGAGCCATGCCCGCCCGATCATGGAGTTGGCTCCTTCTTCCAGTACATAAATCCCCGTTTTAGTTCTCATAGAATCAGTGATATCTGCCAATGCCCGGGAAAGTCCCGGAGAATCATCCGGGTGGATATGGGCACAGAAATCTGCCTCTGACTCATTATGTCCGGTTTCCTGCGAAGAACAGGCAGAGAAAAGCCCCGCAACGGTAAGTAATAAAACTTTCAGGTATGATATTACGGATTTTATCATTTATTGCGGATTTAAGGAGAAACACCATCTTATTTAAATCAAAGGTAGTGAAAATACCATGTTCAGCATTGCGCTGTGATTTCTAATTAGTGGTGTCCGAGAAAAACGGCCAAAAATTAAGGTTCTATAAAAAGTACAAAAAGGGGTGAGACTTTGGAAAAGTCTCACCCCATGGCTAAGTTGAATTTGCGAAAACACCCCTAGCCATGAGTAAAAATACATGAGAAAATTGTAGTGCTCCAATTCCCGGACAGCTATTTGACTTTACCTATCAATGGAGAAGTAGGTCCCTCCAAAGTAGAGCTATTTGACTCTACAGTGGTCACTTTATTAAAAGAAATATTCAAAGCATGTGGTCGTTTGCCAAAAAAAAAACGGACGTAAAAAGGGAGGGCTGAAGGCCTTTACGAAAATTACCCTTTCAGAGAGAGTACCTAACTTCATATGCTTAAAAGCTGCTGCTACCAATGAAAAGGTGTTTCTTTCCTCGCTGGACTTGGCAAAAGGCACAATTGCTGTCTTTGACAAAGGTATTCAAAAGTTCAAACAATAGGACCAGTGGACGCAAAATGGTGTTTTTTACCTAACCAGGATGAATAAAAATGCAAAGTTCAAAATACTAAAACAAAGGCCTTTGGATGAAAGCTGTGAAAATGGTGTTCAGATGGATGCTGAAATTGAAATACCATGATCAAACAGGTCAAACAAAAAAACAACAGTCCGGATGGTCACTTACATAGACCCTGTCAAAGGTCGAAAATTAGTATTTCTAACTAACCTGATGGAGCTTCAAGCAACAACTATATGCCGACTATATATGAATCGATGGCCTATTGAGTCACTATTCAGGCAAATCAAGCAAAACTTTGAACTCAATTACTTCCCCTCAGATAGCCCGGAAGGCATTAAAATGCAGATATGGGTGGCCATGACCTTGAACCTGATATTCACTGTCATTCATAAAATGATCAAAGAAGCAGAAGATTTTAGAACGATGGTCAGGTTGGCTGCCAAAAATACTGCAAGCAAAATCAGTTTTATCAAATTTCTTAAATTGTCTAATGCACAGGTAAGTGCTTGTCTTGATGATCTTGGTAATATGCAATTTGACCTTTTTTCTCCCGGTACCCTAACTGAATATCAGAATTCTTCGTAATTTCAACACATTGATCGATTTCAAAAAGTAAATTTGGCGTTCATGTATTTAACCGGACACCACTAATTTAATATTATGAAAAAGACCTCATTATTTACTGTTGTTTTGATCTTGGCGTCCTGTGATGGAGTTAATGATATAATCGTTTTTTGATCCGGGTGCAATTTTTCCCGTTTAATTACAAGGTCAGCCGCTGTTGTTATCATTCATTTTCTTGATTTAATTAAAAATACACCTTCAAATGGGATGATTTGAAGGTGTTTTGTTGTGCATGTGCCATGTAATAAAGAGTGATAGTTTGCGTTCTTTTCGGTGGTTACTTGTTGTTGTTTTGCAGCATTAAAGACAAATCTAAAAACGAAATTAAATTTAATTAGAGGAAGTTATGAAGAAAATTTTGCTAATCGGATTAGTTGTGCTGTCGTTAGCGTCGTGTAAAAAGGATGAGGAGCCTGTGACCACAGGAACACTTTCCGGAACGGTGACAAATGCCTCAGGCGCAGTATTAGCCGATGTATTAATTGTAGTCTATGATGCCAATACAAATTCACCGGCAGGTGCCAATGTTAAAACGGATGCCGAGGGTAATTATACCATTGAACTTGAACCCGGTAATTATTACATAAAAGTATTTAAGCAAGGTTTCGAATCAATACCCCCTAAGGGTGTAACGGCTATTCCGTTTCAAATTGATTTGGGGATCACAGAGAGCCGTTCATTTGAAATGTTTGTAACGACTGTTTCCGGTGGATGGGTTACCGGAAAAGTAACAGACGGTGCCAATGCTGTAGCCAATGTGCTCGTAGTGGCCTCTGATGCGGCCGGTGAAAGTTTTTCTGCGATTTCAGATACCGAGGGTGTATACACTATATTTAATGTTCCTGCAGGGAACTATGGCGTGATGGGCTGGGCTGCTACATACAACTCGGATGAAAAAGCAGCCAGTGTAACAGCAGATGCTGAAACAGGCGCAGTGGACCTTACGCTGACAGCTGGTGCAGCCGGTGTGGTAAGTGGTTCTGTAAGGCACCTGGCCACCGGCAATATCGATGTTGATGTGGCGCTTATTCACCCGCTTTCCAAAGAAAGTATCCCCGGATTGAGTTCGTTTACAGTAGCTGATAACTATGAAATTCCGGGCGTACCTGATGGCATATACCTGGCCCGTGCTACTTTCGAAAATGATAACCGGGTAATGGATCCCGACCGCATTACGAAGTTTGGTGAGCCTGAAGTGGCTATTTCAGGTGGCAACGCCGTAACTATTGATTTTGATGTAACCAATAGCGTGACACTCAATGCACCAACTAATGAGGCATCAACAACCATTCCTTTCGAGACCACTTCTACGGCACCTACGTTCGAGTGGACACCTTATGCGAGTACCAGTGATTATGTAATCGAAGTGATGGATGCCGCTACAGGACAAGTCGTGTGGGGTGGATTTTCCCACCAGCAGGGCGTTATTGGGAAAAATTATACCATTGGCGGTGGAGCAACTTCTGCTGTTTATAATGAAGATAATAGCGCATCGGTTGCTACATTAGTGCCTGGCAGGATATACCGTTGGAGGATCTATGCATCCAAGGATGATGCTAAAAGTGCGGTAGGATGGAATTTAATCAGTGCCAGTGAAGACCAAATGGGCTTAATAAAAATAGTACAGTAGTTTAGGTTTAGGTTAGATTTAAAAGCCCGGCAGCATTGCCGGGTTTTTTTTTGCATTTTAGTCTGTTGATTTTTCTTGTATGTAACCTATGTTACAACACGTAAATTTTAAACGCAAGAAATTTGCAGCTCAATTAAATGATGCAAAATGAAGATATTGGTACTTACTAAACTTTCAGAGCAGGATAATTATGTGCTGGATTTTATGAAAAGGCTCAGTACGCGGGTTGATATTTCTGCTGAAATATTAAATGTGGTGAAGGCGCCATCAGAAATACCACTACAGCACAGTGGGGAAATTATTTCAGTATGTTATGATTTCGATACAGCCCCCCTGGAAGCAATGCAGGAAAAGGCCGGTCAACAGCTCACGTTAATTAAGGAGCAGCATGACTTTATACAGGCCACAAGTGTTAAGATAGGCGACCCTTACAGAATCATTCAGGAAGCCCTGAAGGGGAGTACCTATGATATGATATTTATGGGCGCTCATGTCTCCACGACTTTTGAAGATGCCTTTTCCAAAACTTTTATTGAAAAGGTAAAGGATAAAACGGACATACCTATTCTAAGCCTGAAATGTGACAGGTCAGAAATACAGTTTGAAAAAATAGGGGTATTCAGTTGCTTCGAAGAAATCATTGAGGCCGACCAGCTCAGGCTGATGAGTGTCATTCAACAGGCTTTCGGTTCCGAAGCCCATTTTTACGTCACACAAAAGGAGGGATCGATTACCGACCTGGACAAGTTAAAAGAAAAGGTACTCGAATTTGCTACCTTAAATCACATCAAAGAACCCAAACTACACCTGATCAACAACAGTCATAAAGTAGGTTCTGAAATTCAAAACGAAGTGATTCAGGAGGGTTTGTCATTGATTTCGCTGGTCGATTTTAAAAGACAAAGTTTCAGCTGGCTTTACAATCGTGATTTAAAGTCTCAGGTGGCCAATCATCTACTGGCTCCAATCATATTTTAGTACAAAAAACATCTTATTTATTATGGAAATATTAATACAACCATGGCCATGGTATGTCGCAGGGCCTGGAATTGCCCTGGTCATGTTTTTGCTCATCTATAGCGGGAAAAATTTAGGGATGTCGGCCAACCTCAGGACGATGTGTTCCATCGGAGGAGGAGGGAAGTATTCAGACTTTTTCAACTTTGACTGGCGATCTCAAAAATGGAACCTGATTTTTCTTATCGGCAGCGTGGTAGGGGGATTTCTTGCCGGTAGTTTTTTGACGCCCGATGAAACGGTCAGTCTAAGCCCAGATACAGTAAGGGCATTACATGAAATGGGTTTTAAAAACCCCGGAGATGGTTATGTCCCTGATGAAATATTTAGCTATGAATCACTTTTTTCACTAAAGGGACTTCTGATCTTGCTTGGAGCAGGCTTTTTAGTCGGTTTTGGAGCCCGTTATGCCGGAGGGTGTACTTCGGGGCATGCCATTAGTGGCCTGAGTGATTTGCAATGGCCATCGCTCGTAGCAGTAGTGGGCTTTTTTATTGGAGGTATCACCATGACTTACTTTTTATTACCAATAATTTTTAATTAATACAGTCGATGAAAAGGGTATTGTTTTTTATGTCAGGAATGCTTCTTATTTCCCTGGGTTATGCCCAAAATGAAGCCGTTTCGACTGTTGAGGAAGATCAAATCCATGAAGAGGTGTCTACCCTCCGGGATTATTTTATAAATGGCCAGGTGTCAGGGCATGTGAGAAATTATTTAATGTCGACCATTAATAATAAGGAGCTCACAGATTATTATGCCAATGCTATAGGTGCTTCGCTACATCTGGAAACAGCCAATTGGCACGGGTTAAAGTTTGGATTAAAAGGAATATTTACTTATCAATTGTTTGCTTCCGATCTTGAAAAGGTGGATCCTTTGGCTGGTAAAAGTTCAAAATGGGAGCGTGAGTTGTTTGATGTGAACGATCCGCATAATACCAAGCACATGGATCGTCTGGAGGAGTTTTATGCAATGTATAGCTTCAGGAAGTCATTTGTGCAGTTTGGTAAGTTTGATATTCAATCCACGCCATTGCTGTCGCGAAGGGACGGGCGAATGAAGCCTTTTGCTTTCGAAGGACTATGGAGCGAATTAAATGAGTTAAAACATGTGAAGGTTAACCTGGGCTGGATCTTTGCAGTCTCCCCAAGGGCTATGACCGAGTGGTACAAGGCCAATGAAGCCATTGGGATGAATAACAATGGTTTTCAGCCCGATGGACAAAAGGCAAACTATCATGAAAATACACAAAGCTCAGGAGTAGGTGTGGTCGGGATAAACTATAAGCCATCAGCTAAATGGTCTGTACAATTTTGGGAGTATTATTTTGATAATATCATGAATGTTAACTGGCTACAAGTGGATTACCGTTCGGAAGGGTTGCTGTTTGGTGCCCAATATGCCTTGGAATTACCCGATAAATACCTGGATGGATTGGTTTATGAGCAACGGTATATGCAGCCCGATGAAAAAGGGCAGGTCTTGGCATTTCGTGGCGGGTATAAAGTGAACCAGATGGAATATTCGTTAAATTATGCACATAGTTTTAAAACGGGCCGGTTTCTGTTTCCCAGGGAGTTTGGAAGAGAAAATTTTTATACCTCCATCCCCCGAAGCTGGATGGATGGATTCGGTGATACTGATATTCTGACATTCATCGCCAAATTTACCGGAATGAAAAAAGCACAAGGCTTTTCGGCTGAACTGAGGGCATCGAGTGTATGGACTCCTGCAGTTAGCACCTATACACACAATAAGTATAATATACAGCCCTATAATCAAACCAATTTATTCCTTAAATATAATTTCTCAGGAAAACTGGAAGGACTGGAAACGGGTTTTCTTTATGTGAGTCGGTTTAACCACCCCCATACTGAAAATAGTCCGGGCCAGATCTTCAATAAAACGAATTACCATCAACTTAACTTTATCACGAATATTAATTTTTAAGATGAAAAATTTAAAATTTTTAATGCTGGGTGTGCTTTTTGGAGTCATTATGACCAAGTCAGAAATTATTTCATGGTATAGAATATTTGAAATGTTTCGTTTTGATTCATTTCATATGTACGGGATCATTGGCTCTGCTGTGATACTTGGTGCAGTATTTATATATTATGTCAAGAAAATTGAATTGAAGAGCACAGAGGGAACAAAGATCAATTTTTCCCCTAAAGCAAAAAGCTTTCCCCGCTACCTTATCGGAGGTACAATTTTTGGCCTGGGCTGGGCCCTTGCCGGCGCATGCCCGGGACCTATGTTTGTTTTAGTGGGTAAGGGTGTATTCCCTATGTTATTGGTCATTGTCGGTGCTTTGTTGGGCACTTTTATGTACGGGGTCTTAAGAAACAAATTGCCACATTAAGTGTTATTAGTTATATTCAAAAGCATGTTTAAACATTGTAAGTTGGATATAAAAAATAATTTGCTTAATGTAACAAATATTACCTAAACTGTATTGTGACCACAATACCTTTGCATTATAATTATACAGCGTAACTAAAAAAATATAAATAGATATGAAAGTAGAACAGATTTATACGGGGTGCTTAGCTGAAGCGGCATATTATATCGAGTCGAACGGAGAAGCGGCTATTATAGACCCATTGCGTGAAACTCAACCGTATATTGAAAAGGCGGAAGAAAACGGCGCGAAAATCAAGTATGTCTTCCTGACTCATTTTCATGCTGATTTTGTATCAGGACATTTGGATCTGGCCAAAAAAACAGGTGCTACCATTGTGTATGGACCAACAGCGAAGACACAGTATGAAATACACGAAGGAAAAGACGGTGAGCTTTTTAACATTGGTGATGTCAAGATAGAATTGTTACATACGCCAGGCCATACAATGGAGTCAAGTACTTTTTTACTCATTGACGAAAAGGGTAATAAAAACGCCATATTTAGCGGGGATACTTTGTTTTTGGGAGACGTAGGACGTCCTGACCTGGCCATCAAGTCAGACCTGACCAAAGAAGACCTCGCCGGATATTTGTTTGATTCTCTTCGCAATAAGATTATGGTATTGCCCGACGAAACCATTGTTTATCCGGGGCATGGGGCTGGATCAGCCTGTGGCAAAAACATGAGTAAGGAAACTGTAGGTAAATTGGGTGACCAGAAGAAATTCAACTATGCGCTCAGGGCTGATATGACCAGGGAGGAATTTGTTATTGAAGTTCTTGATGGAATACAGGCTCCACCACAGTATTTTTCTAAAAATGCAATGATGAACAAGCAGGGTTATCAGGAATTTGACCAGGTTCTTGCAAAAGGAAATATTGGATTGGATGCCGACACCGTCGAAGCCATGTCCAAACATGAAGGTGCTTTGGTGCTCGATGTGCGGTCTGCCGATGACTTTGCACAAGGCCACGTTCCCGGAGCTATGTTTATTGGCCTGGATGGTCAATTTGCTCCCTGGGTGGGCGCATTGATTGAAGACATAAATCAGCCCATCGTTCTCGTTACTCCTGAAGGAAGGGAAGAGGAGTCCATTACCCGGTTGTCTCGTGTAGGTTATGATAATACACTGGGATACCTGAAAGGTGGAATGGCTGGATGGAAAGCAGCAAATAAGGATATTGCAGATGTCAACTCTGTCAGCGCAGAGGAATTTGCAATTGCCCAGGGAAAATCACCTTCCCGCGTTGTTGATGTGAGAAGAGAAGGAGAGTATTTGTCGGAGCACGTGATTGACGCAGAAAACCTGCCCCTTGACTACATCAACGATTACGTTGATCAGCTCAATACCGGTCGTGAGTTTTATTTACATTGCGCAGGTGGCTACCGGTCAATGATTGCCGCGTCTATATTAAAGGCAAATGGTGTAAGCAACTTTATTGATGTAGCCGGTGGTTTTGCAGCCATTAAAAATACAGAAGCGAAAGTGAGTGACTATGTTTGCCCTTCCACACTGTAATATTATTGATTAAACATATAGAAAAAAAAAGGGCCATGTGCCCTTTTTTTGTTTCTTGGATATGGTGATCTTTTGGTGTTGATGAAGACCCCGGGTAAAATTGGGAAGTCTATAGGAGTTACCGAAAAACTTTAATAAAAATCACCCGCATTCAAGGAGACATCCAGCAGTAATCTCCTGGGGCGAATATGCTGTCCGGGTTTGTACAAATACATTTTGCCATCCGCATCAATCATGGGGATGTGGTAGTTTCGTGCCCTGTTCAACTTTTCAGGCAGGAACCAGGAATCGTGGGCCAGTTTGTTTTGCAAAAAATTACGTACGCGTTCATCATCTATTCCCAGGGTAATACTGCCGGTTTGATGGTAGGGAAAAGCGTATTCGGCCTGAATTCCCAGTAGCCCGCAGGAAAGATGGCCATATTCCGCCCGCGACATATCAATATACCCGAAACGCGCAAAGGAATGATCGCGGACTTTTCTGGTGTTTGCAGAATTGGTGTTGCCGGTCCAAAGCACCATATTAAGCCCTAATCTGAGATGATGGGTGCGCCAGGCGATCAATAGGGCAGAGGTGCGGTACCGGTCTGAACGGAGGTTGCCAAAGACATCATTCTCATGGATCAATTCAAAGGAACCCGCCTGGAACCCGATGGTTCCTGTTCGCTGGCTGGTGTTTTTCTTGTCCCAATAGAGATTGAAGGCATACCCCAGGCTATGGGCTTTGCCCGTTTGGTTGCTTACCCGATGAAAAAACAGATTGGGAAGGGAATCCATAGCCCCCCAGCTAAAAAGCGGTCCTAGGGAAAACTGTAATTCCGGCCCTTTGTGATCCGGCCCGGGCGCCCTGAAAGTATAATATTGGCGGAGCTCGGTATTGAACTGAATAAAGTCATTGAGCATATATGCTCCGAAAATGATCCCGATGCGTTGATGGTGTGTGCCTAAACTTAGGGATATCCCCGCTTTACCGCCGAATGGTTTGGTCTGTGCATATGCTTTGCCAGGGAATAAAAGAATAACATTTAATATACAAAGTAAGATAAGGAGCTCCCTTTTTCCGATAGAATTTAGCACAGTATACGGCTGATGGTTCAATTTTCGGCTACCCAATTGATGGCATTGATGAGGAGTTGTCTGTAATTTTTGTCATTAAAAGTCTGGCGACCATGACCAGGCTGCAGATATACTATTCTCGATTTGTTGTACGTGTT
>JAOUKJ010000391.1 GCA_029882675.1 Cyclobacteriaceae bacterium | reverse complement strand
ATTTGATGGATAACCGTAGCTGTACTTATCATCTCGAAACG
The DNA here is from genome assembly GCA_029882675.1 of Cyclobacteriaceae bacterium. Taxonomy (GTDB): domain Bacteria; phylum Bacteroidota; class Bacteroidia; order Cytophagales; family Cyclobacteriaceae; genus JAOUKJ01. The sequence goes on along the minus strand of JAOUKJ010000391.1, from coordinate 4,258 downwards.
AGAATACTGATGAATAGGACATTATATATCCCCAATATTTTTACACCCAATGGGGATGGTGTAAATGACACATTCCTGATCAGAAACCTGCCACCTAATGCCACCGTGATCATATCAAATCGATGGGGTGTACAGGTTTATGAATCTGAGAATTATCAGAATGACTGGGATGGCAAAGATGTCTCAGATGGTATTTTCTTTTACCGCGTGGTTATAAACGAAGAAGTAACCCGGGGTTGGGTAGAAATACAACGCGGCATTAAGCCCGGTGGTTGATGTTTCAAAAAAATAATAATTCCTCCGCCGACCGGCGGAGGAATTAAAAACAGGGTTTCTAAGGCAAGGTTAAAAAAAAGAGGTGAAATGGATTTTTAATCCAATGAGGTTAAAAAAGCCATCGTATCCACGTCATCGGCATAATCCCATAATTCGGGTTGCTGGGCCATTCCAAAATCAACGCTGCTTTCTATCGATACATCAGAAGCTACTATGCATTGTATTTTGGCCCTGTTTTCATTGATATATTGCGCCACTTCTTTCATTTGCCTGTATCGATGAAGATGAACTACGCTGATCGGAGAAAGGAGATCAGTATGTTCCCGGAGTAGACATAGCCCAAATCAAAATGCTGCTCTTGATTTATCAAAAATATCGATTTCTGATAATCGTAATTATTGGCGTATTTGTGGTGGTTGATTACTTCCTGGTGCTCACGCCAGGCTTCTGCCAAAAAATGAATATCATAATCTTCCGGGATAAAAATGCTTGATACATTCCTGCACCCCAATCCAAAATAGGAAAAAACGTCATCACCCAGCTTTATCAGGTTTTCTTCTTTTTCATCGCCGGATATTATGGCCATCGAGCCTCTGTTCTTTCGTATAATATGTGGATATTTCCCGAAATAGTATTCAAAATAACGGGAGGAATTGTCGCTTCCGGTGGCAATGATGGCGTCAATATCATTTAGTCGTTCTGCGAGGGTCATTTGTGTTGATAGGGCGGGTTCAAAAGCGATGAGTTTATTCAGGATATGTTTGATCAATACGGTGTCCTGCCTGCTTGTTTTAATGATGGCATGGTGTCCGGAGACGACCGTGCAAAGTAAATCATGAAACCCGACAAGGGGTATATTGCCGGCCATGATGATCCCCACTTTCTTTCTTTCCTTTTTATTAAAGGCATAGTGATTGATCCAGGTATTTAGCTTGTCCTCTTCCAACATATGTGACAGGCCAAGGAATGATTTTTTAATGTTATTTATAGTAAACCATGGATTCTCACCAGCAATTTTTGTGGTTAATTGTTCAAACTCTTCATCTTTTATCACCTGTTTTAAGTATTCGCCAAGCTTTAAAAAGGCTGACGTTTGCGGTTTTATATCTGTCATCATTGTATTTTTTAAACTTTATATCCTTGAAGAGTGTAATTGTGCATATTGTTGGTTATTTTCGTGGAAAATTACTTAAGAAATTTTCGTTAAACTAAAATTTGATTTGTAAATGGCTATTATTATTACAGACGAGTGCATAAACTGCGGTGCTTGCGAGCCTGAGTGCCCCAATAACGCCATATATGAGGGCGGAGTAGAATGGACGTGGAGTGGTGGAACTGATGTCACTGAAATGGAAGTGGATGGACAAATGGTTGATGGTGATGAAGAGCAGGAACCTGTTTCAGATGAGTTTTATTACATTGTTCCCGGTAAGTGTACCGAATGCAATGGTTTCCATGAAGAGCCTCAATGTGCGGCGGTGTGTCCTGTTGATTGTTGTATCACTGATGTTGACAATGAAGAGACGGAAGAGGAACTTCTGACTAAAAAAGCGAAGCTACACAATGGTTAATGATATAAACATTAATTATTACAGCAAAAAAAGGCATGGATTATTCCAGGCCTTTTTTTTGTTACAGAATTATCAACTCATTTTCGACCTTTTGATCATATAGGCTTTTAAAATATCATCAAAATCCTGATGGATGTCGGCCTGTATAAAATCTATTTTATACTGCGCACATTTTAGTTTTAGTTCGTGGTAGTATTTTCTGATTTCCTGGCGGTAGTTTTCTTTTACTTCAGATGGCTTAAGCTTTAATTTTTCTCCACTTTCCAAATCAATAAACTCCCAGGGACGTTCATCGAAGGCAAAGTCATATTCTGTAGGCAGGTCGGTGACATGGAAAAGCAATACTTCATGCTGGTTGTGCTTCAGATGTTGTAAGGCCGTAAAAAGTTCATCCTGATTTTCATGATGGTCAAACATATCACTAAAGATAATGATCAGTGATCGCCTGTGATTTTTTTCTGCGATTTCATGCAATACATTGGCCACATTGGTTTGTCGCATGACCAGCGGCGTATCCAGGAGCCTTTCCAGAATGATCAGTAACTTCGTAAGGTGATTGCGCGATGACCGGATCGGGGTGTTTTCTTCAATTTTTTCTGCAAAGGTGCAAAGTCCTGTGGCATCGCGCTGTTTGTTTAACAGGTAAGAGATGGCCGCAGCGGCGATAATACTAAACCGTAGCTTACCCTTTGTTTTTTCAGGATAGTGCATGGAAGGGGAGGTGTCAATAACCAGTTGGCAGCGTAAGTTGGTTTCCTCTTCAAATTGTTTGGTATATAAGCGATCAGTTCGCGCGAAGACCTTCCAGTCGATATATCGGGTGCTTTCTCCGGTATTGTATAAGCGATGTTCTGCAAATTCAACTGAAAAACCATGATAGGGAGATTTATGTAACCCGGTGATAAATCCTTCTACCAGTTGTCTGGCCAGAAACTCAAGGTTTCCGTATTCTTTAAGAATATTAAGGTCAATTTTCATGGAAGTAAAGATAGGGGCTAATTTTGGAAAAGCTCAAAAAATAATGCGCCTAAACCATATATAATTTTGAAACCAGCTCTATTTTCTTCGGATATCCTTGCTTTGGTCATTATTATTATACTATATTTAGCGGCACTTTCGTTTTTTATACTAAAACATTACAACAACTAAAACAAAAAGGACCGTGGAAGACAATAACAAGGAAAAGGATGAGATTTACTCCGAGAGGGTGAGAGCTGGTAAAAGGACATATTTTTTTGATGTAAAGGCTACCCGATCTAATGATTATTATCTGACAATAACAGAGAGTAAAAGAAGGTACAAGGAGGATGGGTTTGTTTACGAAAAGCATAAAATATTTTTGTACAAGGAAGACTTTCATAAATTTATTGATGCGTTGAACAATACTGTTGGACACGTTAAGGATGAACTATTACCCGATGTCGATTTTACGGAATTTGAGAACAGGGATGATCATGAAAAATCTTCAATAGATTCGGAATTAAAATGGGATTAATTCATGAATAATATTTAACTTCAACCCTGGGAATTCAACCCGGGGTTTTTTGTTTAACAGAAAAATCATTGAGTAAAAGTGTAGTTCATATTGGCATCGGGATATTATTGTTCCTTCTTATCGGTTATATCTTCACCGATATATATATCTATTTTGCTATTTCTATTGTCTTATACGCCATACTGCGCCCCATTGCCCGTTTTTTGACCAATGTCCAAATGTTTAGGTTCAGGATACCGCGTGCACTTGCCGTGCTGATGTCTTTTGCCGTATTGTCTTTCGTTATATTTGTTTTCGTCTTACTTTTTGTGCCGCTTATTTCAGAACAGGTCAAGGTCATTTCTACCATGGACTATAATACGATTTCCGGCAAATTGGGAGCCCCTTTATATAACCTGGAAAATTTTCTGATTGCGAATGAACTGACTGACCAGAATGCCGGGTTTATTGTGGAAGGGTTGCGTGAGCAGTTTCAGCATTTGGTTTCACAGATGGATTTGGGGATTATTATTAATGAAGTACTATCCTTTACCGGTACATTTTTCATCGGTTTCATGGCTGTGGTCTTTATTACCTTTTTCCTCCTTTATGAAATGGGGCCTATTCGGAAAAAATTCATCTCCCTCATCGCCAATAAGTATTTTGAAGTTACTATCGCTGCACTCAATAAAATTGAGCGGCTATTGTCAAACTATCTGCTGGGACTTGTATTTCAAATGACAGCCATATTTTCACTGGCTTCTATTGGACTATCCATTGTAGGCGTGAAGTATGCACTCTCTATTGCCATGTTTGCCGCTGTCGCAAATATTATTCCCTATCTGGGACCTGTACTGGGATCGATCTTTGGTATAATCGTGGGGGTTACCATCGCCCCTGACCTGATTACATTTAGGGATTATTTTATTTTTATTAC
>JAOUKJ010000390.1 GCA_029882675.1 Cyclobacteriaceae bacterium | reverse complement strand
AACAAAATGAAAAAGCTGAATATAAAGGCACATTTATCTCAAGCCAACGTAGAAAAACTCCCCTTTCCTGACAACACTTTCGATACCGTGATCAACACCATGGCCTTTTCCGGATACCCCAACGGGGAAAAAGCAATGAGTGAGTTGAAAAGGGTTTTGAGAAAAGACGGACGTCTTTTACTTGTTGATTTCGACTACCCCGACAACCGAAACGTAACCGGATATCTGGTCGTCAGGATGATGGAGAAATTTGGCGATATCATTAAGAACATCAGCGCTATATTAAAGCGATACCACTTTGATTTTACAGCCACTGCAATAGGTGGTTTTGGAAGCGTTCATCTTTTTGTCGCTCAAAAAAAAAGTAGACATGAATAACGACATCCCTAAGGAAAGGCATACGCATTTAAAACATGATTTTTTTGTATGGGGCACCAGCGTCCTTTTCTTCGGTTTTAATCGAAAAAAAGAGACAACAAAAGAAAGTGTTTTCCCGCCACCGGAGGAGGCGGGGAAACATCAAATCATGCATTTATAGACAGATACTTTTTAAATAATAGATTTTACAATGAAAAGTTATAATCAGAAAAAACGGATTTTGAACAGCGAGTCGGTCACTGCTTTAATGGCTGCCATCCATCGGTTCATCGCCACGAAGGAAAGAGGTTTTGTTGGGCCCGACCAGCTGGCCCGGATGTTCCTGCCTCCCAAAGCAAAGTTCTTTTTGTCATTTGCTTTCTTTCGAAAGGTCTTTAAAAACAAATTACATAAAATGGTTCCGGGCACCTACGAGTATGTCACTGCCCGTACAAAGTTCTTCGACCAGCTTTTTGTTCAGGCCGTGACAGAGAACGTCCCTCAAATTGTTTTTCTGGGGGCTGGGTATGATACCCGTGCTTTACGGTTTCAGGACACCATAAAAGAAACCAGAATATTTGAGCTGGACGTACCAACCACCCAGAACAATAAGCTAAAGCTTCTGAAGAAAAACGGTATTGCCATTCCCGCAAACCTCTCTTTTGCGCCGGTCAACTTTGATACCGACGACCTGGGCCAGGCCCTTTTAAATGCGGGCTACGATCCTCATCTAATGACCTTGTTTATGTGGGAAGGAGTAACCATGTATATTACGGAAGAAGCGGTAAACGAGACCTTGTCTTTTATAAAAAACAACTCGGGGGCCGGAAGTACTGTAGTGTTTGACTACCTGTACCAATCCGTTATTCTGTACCAATCCGTTATTCTGGGCCAATGCGATTACTACGGGGCCCGGCAACTGGCTGAAAGCGCCAAAGACAAAGAAGAGCCTTTTAGTTTTGGTATTGAAGAAGGGCAAATAAAAGAGTTTCTTCTTGAACGGGGTTTTTCCCTCTTAAAGCACTACACACCCCAGGAGTTTGAAAAGAAATATTTAGTCAATAAAAACGGAAACTTTTTGGGAAAGATGTATGGCTTTGCCTGCCATACTTATGCCGAGGCACAAGACATTTAGCATTTCAATAAAAACAGATATAACTAAAAAGAAAAATCATGCAAACGGTTCATTTAAACATTGACAATGAAAAAAACAGCCTGGCAAAGAAGGCCGGTTTTATGTATTTACTGATTATCGTGACCTCCATCTTGTCTTTGGTTTTCATCGATTCGCAATATTCAGTGAGTGATAATATCCCTGAAACACTTAAGAACATTACGGCCAACAGCTTGTTTTTTCGTATAAACATCGCCTACATTTTACTAATGTACATTGCCGTTGTCGTCCTGAGCGCTTACTTATATGGGCTGTTAAAAGATGTAAGCAAACCCCTCGCATTAATGGGATTTTCGTTCCGGTTATTTGAGGCGCTTTTTGGAATGATTGAGGTATTATGCTATTTGATTGTGCTGTTGTTGTTAAATGACGCCAGTTTCATTCCTGCATTTGGTATTGAAGGTAAACTGTCTTTGGCCGAACTGGTGTACAGAATATTTGATCAACTGATGGTTCTGGTCTTTGTTTTTCTGGGCACAGGCTCGGTCTTTTTCTTTTACCTGTTTTATAAGTCTAAATACATACCGGGATGGCTCTCTATTTGGGGGATGTGTTCCTACTTTTTAGTGGTTGTGGGCTCCTTTATCAGTATATTTTATTCCAACGATGCCTATATGATTTTAGGATCACAGGCCATTTTGTTTGAACTGTTTATAGGGTTGTGGTTGATGATTAAGGGGGTGGCAATTAAATTATAAATTATAAATTTTGAAATCATGAACGCTGATCAGGATTATTATCTGAAAGACAGGAAGAAACATTTAAGGTTTTGTAATACGTTAATAAAGGGCGGTGAAAAGGCCTTATACGCCTACGATGACCAGGTTTTTGCTGAAGAGTTCAAAAAAGAAGTCCCAATAGAATTCGGGCTATTACTACCTCATATTCCCTATGTTGGCGGACAGGAACCCTGGACAAAGCAACTTCTATTGACTGCATGGTTTATAGCAGCCTATAAATGGATGAAAAAGAAAGGCGAACCTTTAGACAAAACCTGGAAGCTGTGCAGCGATATGCTGGAAATGCGTTTAAGAAAACTCCCTAAAATTATGCGTAGAATAATGCGGTATTCCATTTTCACCAGAAAGCAAAAGAAAATATATGCAAAACAAGCGGTGGCCTCCAGGGACAAAATCTATCCTGAAGGTGATGTTTTCGATTTTAAGGACACCAATAATGGTTTTGATTATACAATAGAGATTACCGAATGTGCAAAAATGACCTTTGCAAAAAAAACAGGGGCCATGGAGTTCATGCCTTATATCTGTTTGATAGACAAGTTATGGGCCGAAATATTCAATTACGGCTTAGTGAGGAAGGGCACACTGGCTGATGGCTTTGAGAAATGCGACTTTAACCTAAAAAAGGAAGGTAAAGTAGATGTTTATTCCGCCGTATGGGTTGATGAATGGGATAATCGCTGTTAAAAGCTATTTGAAGTTTTTCCCGTCGCTATCGGCAGGAAAACGTCAAAACTCAAATCACCCTCACGGTTGATCTATTTCAACAGAGACAGCCTTTGTTTTTCCTATAGAATAAAGCAATGGTAAATCTTTTAAACATCATTTAAAAAGAACAATCATGAAACCTTTAACACAAGCAAAATGGGTATTACTGACGTTTGTAATGGTATTTTCTATTACGACGGTATATTGCCAGCAAGACACACAAAGCGGGCCTTCTATTACAAAATCGGAGAAACAGCCGCAGGAATGGAAACATTCTATTGGAAGTTCACTTTTTCTACTGAGAAACCTGGACACTAAAGAACCTCCCATGTATTTCCAGTTGAATTACGGACATCAACTGGCCCCGGGTAAAATTATTATTGCCGAGGCGATTACATGGGCCTATTATCGACCACTGGGGATGCAATGGTGGGACGCTTCCGAGGACAAATATCCCGGCAAAATCAGGGCTTTTGGTATTGGAGCAGGTTATCAGCATTTCTATGTAAAAGGGCTGTATTCAACTGTTCAGGTGACCCCCTTTCTTCAAAAATTTTACGACAATGAAGACAGCAGTATTCAGTCCGGTTTTCAGTTATGGTGTCAGTTTCGGGTAGGTTACAGGGTTGAGTTTTTCAACAAACGCTGGTTTGTAGAGCCTTCCGTTGTTTGCAATTACTGGCCTGTTAACACCAATTTCCCGGCACCGTTTGAAGTGGTTGAAAACAACTGGCCAAACTATTTTCTGTTTGAGCCGGGGCTCCATTTCGGGGTGAAGTTTTGATCCGGATTGAATTCTCAATAAAAAGGGAAAAGTCCTAAATAGGAGGACATGTTTCCCCTGGCGCTTTTGGGATGCCAGGCGTCCTATTCCCCTCCTTTAAAAGGAGGGGTGCCCGCAGGGCGGGGTGGTTTGATTGCAACATGCCCTATAAAACCGCAGAAACCGCAGACAAAACAACCCTTCAGCCTACTGGCAGCGGTACTATCTGAACCACCGATTCTATTATTGCTTGCTGGCTACAAACAAATACACACTCTCAAATCCCCCTACGGTATGTTCCTGATAATCAAAACCATGTTTGATCAGTAGCGAATTGATGTCTTTTATGATGACCCCTGACATCTTCGGTAACCTGACCATCAGATGTCCTCCAACATTGCCGTCCTTTGGATAATCGTCATCCAACAAAAGAATCCTGCCTTACTTTTTCAATACTCTTTTCAGTTTCGACATGACTCTGTTCCTGTTGGCATAATCCGGGTAAAAGCCATTTTATAAGGATCAGACACCCGGTTCTCCGGTTGTATTTTCTGTCATTTT
>JAOUKJ010000388.1 GCA_029882675.1 Cyclobacteriaceae bacterium | reverse complement strand
GATCACTGTTTACTGATCACTGTTTACTGATCACTGTTTACTGATCACTGTTTACTGATCACTGTTTACTGATCACTGTAAAATCTGGCTGGTGTGGTCTTTCGTGTTTACTTTTTCGATAATATTTTCGATGTTGCCTTCTTCATTGATGATAAAGGTTTTTCGGGCGGTGCCCATATATTTGCGGCCATACATGTTTTTTTCTACCCAGGTACCGTATTTTTCATGGACTACCTTGTCGGTGTCGGCCAGGAGGGTAAATGGAAGGCCTTGTTTTGTTATAAACTTCTGGTGTGATTTTTCGGCGTCTGTGCTGATGCCCAGTACAACATATCCGGCATCGGTAAGTGCCGGAAAATTGTCTCTCAGGTTACAGGCCTGGGCAGTACACCCGGGGGTGTTGTCTTTGGGGTAGAAATACAAGACCACTTTTTTGCCTTTGAAACCCGAGAGTTTTATTAGCTGACCGTCCTGGTCATTTACTTCAAAATCCGGTGCTTTATCGCCCGTCTGTAATGCCATAGTTATTCTATTTTATGTTTGAAAATTTGCTCATTACCTGTATTGTCTGTAACCTTCAACACCAGTTCGCCTTTCAATGTTTTATTTTTGTCTTTTCTTTCCGACCAAATTCGGTTGGTTTTCGGATCGCTGTGCATGAGTAGCCATTCCCCATTGATGCGGGCTTCCGTACGGGCTATGCCGGACATATCATCACTTATTTTAAAACGCACCTCAGCGCCTGCCAGGCTAAGAGGAATGATGGTAGGCGGGACGGTGTCGCGCACGATGGTAAAGGTATTAAAAAAAGCGGTATTCAGTGTAAGTTTTCCGTTTTCCCATTTACCCCCTTCATAGTACAGTTCGCCATTTTCCCCAACAGAGTAGGCCTTGCTTTGAGGGTGGTATTTTTCTTCAGGCTTGAGGGTTACGGAAACGCTTTTTTTTAAGGGTACGTTAAGGTTTCCAATCGTGAAGTACTCTTTGCCATCAGGCTCCTGCCGATAGGCTGTTTGAAGGTATAAGGTGTCGAAAAGCGAAGAATTACCAAAGCTGATATCGAGGTGGTCATCATAAAACTGATAAGATTTCCCCGGTGTGATTACTTCTTTAAGATTGGTTTGTACACTGGTTTCTGCAGATTGTATGAGTTCCGGAATACCTTCACGTAGGTCGTATAAGAACACATCTTTCCCGGCAGCGAAGTAGCTGCTTTCAAGTTGCTTTTCTTCATTGTTTTTTAATTTCAGGAAAACCGGCGTAGGCCCTTCTCTGGCTTCTGTGCTGAAAATGAGCGTGTTGTCCTGAATGAAAAAGGATGTTTTTTGAATATCAGGTATGTTTTTGAGGCGCGGGTGCTGTTGCTTGCTGTCGTTTACCTGAATTTCCACTATACTAAGGTTGCCATAAGTATCGGTCAGGTTTATGTTTAGTTTGGCTTCCCGGTCTTTATGGAAGCGAACTATGCCATTTGCCGGTGAGTTTTCATAAAAAATAAGGTCATTTCCATCTTCGATGTATAGTTTGTGGTATCGGGCTCCATTTGCCATCCGTCCGGGGTAGTCGTAATAGACATAGATGGAGCGCTGTTGCGCAAAAGATAACTTGTCGATATCGCATTGATATACTTTTTCGCCATCCACAGAAAGCCCCAGATCGTTTATTCCACATCGGTTTCCGGAGTCATTAAGCACGTCGTAGGCCAATACTTCAACGCCGATGTTCCCTTCCAGGCTTAGGGGTTTCAGCACCCTGTTTTGAGATACCTCTATTTCAAATCGACCAAATTGCCCGTTTATCCGGGCATCTTTGTCCATTGTTTTTAAAGCCACCTTTTGGATTGCTGGACTTCGCGTATCGCGGACTTCACTGAAGTTAAAGGTAAGCGGGTTGAGGGGGCGTTGATGCGGATCGCGCAAGTCCCAGTGCAAATGGGGGCCGGCTGATGATCCTGAATTTCCGGAAAAAGCAATGATATCTCCCCGGTTCACCTGAAACTGTTCCTTTGTAAGGTATTTATTGAGGTAGAAGCTCTTTATTCTATATTGTTCATTGAGTACGTAGGCTGCAATTTCCTCATTGAAGCGTTGGAGGTGGGCGTATACGGTTGTGTTACCGTCAGGGTGGGTAACATACAGGGCGTGACCATATCCGCCGGGGCTTACATATATACGGCTTACGTAGCCATCCTGTGCGCTATAAACGGGCAACCCCTCCACGCCATCGGTCTTAATATCCAGGCCGGTATGGAAATGAGTGGCACGTAATTCCCCCATCGTTCCCGATAAGGCATTTGTCACTCCCGGCTTAATGGGAAACAGATAATCCAGCTTTTGGCCATAGGCTATTACATGAAACCCGGCAAATATGAGTGTGAGTATAGTTTTATTTAATTTCAACTTTCAATACTTTTTGTTCATTAATAAATCCTTCAAGGGTGTCACCGATTTTTACAGGGCCAACGCCTTTGGGTGTTCCGGTAAAGATCAGGTCACCTTGTTTCAGTGTGAAAAATTTTGATATATAGCTGATGATATGGTCAAAGTTAAACAACATGAGCCCGGTATTTCCCTGCTGTCGTGTTTCTCCGTTTTGTTTTAGCGAAAAGGGCAGGTTGAAAAGATTTCCAAAATGGTCTTTGGGGTAAAATGCTGATATTGGCGCTGACATATCAAATCCCTTGGCGATCTCCCAGGGAAGGCCCTTGGATTTTAGCTTTGACTGAAGATCACGGGCCGTGAAGTCTACACCAAAAGCGATCTCGTCATAATATTTATGGGCGAATTTTTCAAGAATGTTTTTACCGTTTTTACATACCTTCAGTACTATCTCACCTTCAAAATGGATATCCTGTGAAAAATCCGGATAAAAAAACGGATTATTCTTTTTCACCAGGGCTGTTTCTGGTTTTGAAAAGATCACGGGTTCATCAGGTCGTTCGTTATCCAGTTCCTGAATATGCTCAACGTAGTTTCGGCCTACAGCAAATATTTTCATAAAACACTATTTCAGGCAATATTACAGGGAGATTAGTTAACTTCAAAATTATTTTCTGGCATGGTTTTCACTATGGAAATTGTATCTTTGTATTGAAACAAATTATTATTATGAAAAACATATCAATTATTCTTTCATTAGCAGGTTTAATTCTTTACGGTTGTGCTACCGTACCGGTGACTGGTAGAAAGCAACTCAAGCTGGTTTCAAATAGTGAAATCATCCCAATGGCCACTGAGCAGTATAAGACCGTGCTAAAGGAGGGACCCATCAGTTCAAACCAGGAACAAACGGCGATGGTAAAAACAGTCGGTGTACGTATTCAAAAGGCAGTAGAGAAATATATGGCAGATAATAAGCTTTCCAAAGAACTGGAGGGTTTTGCCTGGGAGTTTAACCTGATTGAACAGGATGTGGTGAATGCCTGGTGCATGCCCGGGGGTAAAGTGGCTTTTTATACGGGCATCATGCCGGTGTGTAGAGACGAACTGGGCATAGCCGTCGTTATGGGACATGAAGTGGCGCATGCCATCGCCAACCATGGAAGGGAGCGTATGAGTAAAGGGCTTGTAACCCAGATGGGCATGAGCACTATTGGGGCAGCGATGGGGCAAAATCCTTCGTTGACGAAGCAGATTTTTATGCAATCCATCGGTATGGGTTCCCAGCTGGGGATGTTGAAATTTTCACGGCAAAATGAATCGGAAGCTGATAAAATTGGCCTGATCTTTATGGCTATGGCAGGTTACGACCCCAATGAAGCACCAAAATTCTGGGAGCGCATGAAAGCGACAGGGGGTGGCGGAACACCAGAGTTTTTATCAACGCACCCATCGCATGAAAGCCGCATCGAGGAATTGAAAGCGGCCATACCCGAGGCAATGAAATATTACAAGAAATAATAAAAAGGGAATACATATTTATAAAGAAAAAGGCCTGTCGATTTCAACAGGCCTTTTTTTTATAATCAGGAAGTTTTTTATTTCTTCTGTTTCTTTTTTCCACCCTTAGACAACTGTGCTATCAGCTCTTCATTGAGTTTGATGTAACCGAAATCACTGGAGGCTGCTTTGGCCATTTCCAGCGACTTGTTGGCCGTTGCCAGTGCCTTTTCAATGTCTCCTTTTTTCTGTAACATTTTTGCATAAGTGTGCAGGTTCCAGAATTGCTGGTCGGGTGAAGAGTTTAAAAAAGTTTCCATCCATTCTACCGCCTGATTGATGTCCCGGTCGGAGTTGAAATAATAATTGGCCGCATCACGATAAGTGCCGGGGCTAACCTGAGTACTTTTTTCGATCTGTGCCATCACCTTGCTGTCAAAA
>JAOUKJ010000387.1 GCA_029882675.1 Cyclobacteriaceae bacterium | reverse complement strand
ACTCGATCCCAAAAGAAAGGATTGTAATTATCCGTATAAGGGCCTTTCGGGAGCCGGTATTGGGTTTAAGTTACTCCAGGCTTTGTGTATTGTCATGGAGGTAGATCAGGAGTCTTTGTACTCAGACCTCGATCTTGTAGCGGTGAGCATTGCCGCCGATATTGTGCCCATGACCGGCGAAAACCGCATACTCTGTTATCATGGATTGAAGGTTTTGAATCAGGATCCCCGGCCCGGATTGAAATCATTGATCGAACTGAGTGGACGAAAAAATATAGACGTAGCGGGGATTGTATTTGGAATAGCACCACGAATCAATGCTGCAGGAAGGATTGACCATGCCAATAAAGCCGTAGAGGTACTTCTGGCCGAAACCATGACCGAAGCGGGGGAGTTGGCAGGGGTGATCAATGAAAAAAATATGGAACGGCAGGCTTTTGATGTGGCCACCACCGAAGAAGCTTTGGCCATGATCGATGCAGGTGACAATAAAAAAGCCACCGTGCTTTACGATGAAAACTGGCACAAAGGAGTAATTGGCATTGTGGCTTCCCGATGTATAGAGCGCTTCCACCGGCCTACCATTATTTTTACACATTCCAATGGATCGGTAACAGGCTCAGCGCGATCTGTACCCGGCTTTGATATCTATAAGGCCATTTATGCATGTAACGAACTGCTTGAAAAATTTGGCGGACACCAGGCGGCTGCGGGTCTGTCTGTAAGTATTGAGAATCTGCCGGCTTTCAAAGAAAAATTTGAGGCTGTCGTGGCAGAGAGTATCAATGATGAACTGCTCATCCCTCCCCTAAGGATCAATACGGAAATCACGTTTGATTGTATTACCGGAAATTTTGTTAATATCATTGAGCAGATGGAACCCTTCGGGCCTGAAAATATGGCCCCTGTATTTGAAGCTAAAAATGTACGAATACATAATTCTCTGCAATTGCTGAAAGGAGAACATCTGAAATTTATTGCAATACAAGACAATTATAATATTACCTTTGATGCCATTGGCTTCGGGTTGGGTAAATATTACGATAAAGTGGCCACCGCTGAAAAGTTAAGCATAGTATTTGCGGTAGAGAAAAACGAATATCTTGGTATTACAAAGATTCAACTCAATATAAAAGACATTAAAATTTAGTTTATTGACAAGTATGGAACTGAGAGCAGACCACCTGGTAAAGGTTTACAAAAAAAGAAAGGTAGTAAACGATGTGTCAGTTGTTGTAAAACAGGGTGAAATCGTAGGTTTGTTAGGCCCAAATGGTGCCGGTAAAACCACCTCTTTTTATATGATGGTTGGGTTGATAAAACCCAATGAAGGAAGTATTTATTTTGATGATAATGATATCACCAATTTGCCGATGTATCAACGGGCAAAGAAAGGCATTGGCTACCTGGCTCAGGAGCCATCTGTTTTCAGGCGCCTTACCGTTGAAGATAACCTGCTCGCCGTACTGGAAATGAGGGGATTGAGCAAAAAGGAACAAAAAATACGTATGGAGGAGCTCATTGAAGAGTTTAGCCTGACTCACGTACGTAAAAACATTGGAATGGTACTTTCAGGAGGTGAAAGACGACGCACTGAGATTGCTCGTGCACTGGCCGTAGATCCTAAATTTGTATTGCTCGATGAACCCTTTGCCGGGGTAGACCCCATTGCCGTGGAGGAAATACAACACATTGTGGCCAGGCTCAAAGATAAAAACATTGGTATCCTGATTACCGACCACAATGTAAATGAAACACTATCAATCACCGATCGTGCCTACCTGATGTTTGAAGGTAAACTGCTCAAATCGGGCACCTCTGAAGAACTGGCAGCAGACCCCATGGTAAGAAAAGTTTACCTGGGTGAACATTTCGAATTAAAGCGTAAATTCTGATCCTTCGCGGCCTATCATTTAAAGGGAATGGCCGTGAAGCAATGAATATTCCGATTTTCTGCTAATTTTGTCACCTGACAATAAAATGAAAGTGGTAAGCAGGGTCAATGAAAATAATAAACTCTATCCTTTCGTGGGCATTAAAAAAGCGAATACACCAGATTGAGCTTTTCCTGAAGTATCCTCATGATGTTCAGCAGGAGTTGTTAAAAAACCTGCTTCAAACAGGCAAGAACACGGAGTTTGGGAAAATGTACGATTTTGGTAGTATACGCGATTATGATGATTATGTAGAGCGGGTACCAATACATACCTATGAGACCCTGTACCCGATGATCAACAGGGTCATGAAGGGTGAAAAAAACATACTGTGGCCTTCAGAAGTGAAGTGGTTTGCCAAATCATCGGGTACGACCAATGCGCGTTCTAAATTTATTCCGGTTACCCCTGAAGCTTTGGAAGACAGTCATTTCAAAGCCGGTAAAGATATGCTTTCCATATATGTCAACAACTACCCGGACACACAGCTTTTTAAGGGTAAAGGATTGGCTATAGGGGGCTCTCACCAGATTAATGAATATGACCCCAGCGAGTCATCTTATTATGGAGATGTATCGGCTGTGATTATGCAGAACCTGCCTTTCTGGGTGCAGATCATTCGTACACCAAGCCTCGACCTGGCGCTGATGGACAAATGGGAAGAGAAAATTGAAAGAATGGCTGAGGCCACTGCAGAAGAAGATGTTACCAACCTGGCCGGTGTACCTACCTGGACCATTTTACTCCTGCAAAAGATCCTGGAAATAAAAAACAAAAAACATATTCTGGAAGTATGGCCCAATCTGGAAGTATTCTTTCATGGCGCTGTAGCTTTTGAACCTTACCGCAAATTGTTTCATGATCTGGCTCCATCATCTACCATGAACTATATGGAAACATATAATGCTTCAGAGGGCTTTTTCGGTATTCAGGATCAGAAAGACTCGCATGACCTCTTGTTGATGCTCGATTACGGAATATTTTATGAGTTTGTTCCCGCTGAAGAGGCTCAGCTGAAATCACTTCGAATCATTCCGCTACAGGATGTGGAATTACACAAGAATTATGCTATGCTCATCACTACGAATGCCGGGCTTTGGAGGTACAATATTGGTGATACGGTTCGTTTTACATCCTTAAAACCATATCGCATTCGGATTAGTGGACGTACCAAGCATTTTATCAATGCTTTTGGCGAGGAAGTGATTATTGAAAATGCAGAATATGCCATCACCAAAGCATGTGAAGTGACCGGTAGCGTAATCGATAATTATACGGCGGCACCGGTTTATTTTTCAGGGGAGAATAAAGGGGGACATGAATGGATTGTCGAATTCAGACAGCCACCTGAAAGCCTGGACCGGTTTATACATGTGCTGGATGAGACCTTGCGTGAAATCAACTCCGATTACGACTCAAAGAGATACAAAGACCTGGCTTTGCAAATGCCAATAGTACATCAGGTAAAGGAAGGGACCTTTTATGAGTGGATGAAAAAGCGGGGAAAACTGGGCGGACAGAATAAAGTGCCCCGTCTGTCCAACAATAGGGACTACCTTGATGATATATTAAGGATGATTGGCCTTATGGAGTAAGTCAGACTAAAATAACCTTCAAACAGGCAATACGCCAATTTTAGTTCTATTTAATACACCCTATAACAGGATAACCTAAAATACGCCATCGGAATTTAAATTATAAACAAAAAGTATTTCCCTGCCCCGGAGGGGAAGGGAAACATTAAAATACACTTCATTCTGGCGTACTCGAATAAGTGAGTAACCTTTGGATTAAAAACGTAATATTTAAACCCGGTTTCACCTCAATCATAGTCTCCTGAAAGGAACCATGATTCATTGGAAAAGCGGGCTATGTCCCTTCGGTTATTCTACTCTTTCTCACCTTTCTGATAAACAGAATTATAAACACAACTTTAAGCGAGATACCCGGAACAATCAAAAAAGCAGGATTAAATGGGGGCTCATGTGCACGTAGGTGCAGGCCATATAAAAACATAAACAACCCGATAAATAGGAGCAGCAGTTCATAGCCGGGCCTATACTCTCCACTACGGGCTTTACTCACGATATAGTATGTTTTTCCAAGAACTCCCGCGATGATTAGCGCAAGGCCTTCGGTGGCCATACCGGTGGTTTTTCTGATGATGATACCAACGGTCAACAATATGATGCCTGCAAATAAGGGTAATTTTGATTTCATATCGGTTTATAGTGAGTGGTAAATACTTTTTTAAAGTTAACCGAAAATTTTATATTTTTTCAAATCATCAAATATCGTCTCCTGGAGTATGCGTTTGTGGGTATCGCAGGTGGCCGGGAAATATACTTTTTGCATGTAAATAAATTTAACCCACATTATTTCACCCTGATGTTATTGGATAT
>JAOUKJ010000386.1 GCA_029882675.1 Cyclobacteriaceae bacterium | reverse complement strand
CTTTATAAATGCTTCTTGTTGTGTCTCCAGTACATTTGCCCGCTCGATGATCAGTATGTTTTCCCTGTCAAAACCTAGATTTTTTTGATTTACGAAGTCCAATTGTTGCTTTATAATGAGCGTGCCCACTATGAGTGAGATGGAAATAGTGAATTGTACAATTACCAATCCGTTTCTCAACCAGTTACCCGATTTGCCACTTCTGGCGCCTCCCTTTAATACTGATACGGTATTGAAAGAAGATAAAAAAAAGGCAGGGTAAATACCGGCTAAAATGCCAACCACAATTGAAAATAATAACAAACCTGGAAGTACCAGACTATTTCCGATTTGTAAATACAACTGTTTGCCTACCATCGTATTAAATCCCGGTAAGATCAAATACACCAGGCCAATAGCTACTCCCAATGCGATCAGGCTGATTAAAACTGATTCGGCCAGAAACTGTCCGATGAGCTGTGAACGAAAAGAACCCAGTGTTTTTCTGATACCCACTTCTTTTGCTCTTTCTGTTGATCGCGCTATAGCCAGATTCATAAAGTTTATGCAAGCAATGAACAGAATTAAAACAGCGATGGAAATAAATACAATTACGTCTGTTTTATTGCCGCCTGTTTTAAACTCAGCCTCATATTCTACCGGTTCAAGATGAATATCTCTGAGGGGAAGTAATGTGTATTGATAGCCATTGCCGGCGGCTATATATTCAGAATAACTTGTATTGAGGTTTTGTTCTATTTGAGGAGCGGCATATTTTTCCACCATTTCCGGAAATTTAGCCATCAGCTGTCCTGTATTCGTTTCCGGAACCAGTTCAACATAGGTATGGGCTGAAAAGCCCGTGAAATTTTCTGTTTGAAAAAAATCAAAAGTGGCCAGTGAGGAAAGAAAATCAAATTCAAGATGAGAGTTTTCCGGCACATTTTCACAAACCCCGGTAATGGTAAAATCTCCAATATCAGTTTTTAGTGATTTTCCGATGGGGTCGTCATGGCCAAAATACTTGTAAGCGGTCTGTTGTGTAACGACTATGCCTTGTGGCTCGGTAAGCACACTTTTGGCATCACCTTGAAGAAGGGGGATGCTAAAAAAGTCGAAGAAGTTGGAGTCGGCTGCTACAAAACCACTTTCTTCAAATTGTTTTTTTTCTCCGTGATCATCAATATAGCTCACGACAATTTCATTGTTGAGGTTGCCAAATATCCGGACGGATTGTACAACTTCGGGGTAGTCTGTAGCCATAACCCCTGAAAAGGAGTGGGGAATGATGCCATAATTAGTTGTGTGATCAGGGTAGGATCTTTCCAGAACGACCTTATATATTTGGTCTGCTTTGGTGTGAAAAGAATCATAGGAGTATTCATCTTCCACATGCATAAATATTAGCGTGCAACTGGCAATGCCGATAGCCAATCCAATGATGTTGATCAGTGAATAAATTTTTTGTTTGAAAACACTTCGTAGCGCAACCTGCAGGTAGTTTTTTAGCATGATACATTGGGTTTAGTCCGGATTATGGTGAAACATACCAAAGACCAACAGTAACTATTTACGAAAGGAGTGGCGGAAAGGTTGTATTACGGTTGCACTCAGGATTGCAACATATTTAAAAGCAAAGAGAAGCGCGTTTTAAGCTGACGTCTGTCAACAATAAAGTCAACAAAGCCATGTTCGAGCAGAAATTCAGAACTCTGAAAATCTTTAGGCAGGTCTTTACCAATGGTTTCGCGAATAACACGTGGGCCGGCAAACCCGATCAGGGCTCCGGGTTCAGCAATATTGAAATCCCCCAGCATGGCAAAGGAAGCTGTAACACCGCCTGTTGTAGGGTCAGTTAATAAAGAAATAAAAGGGATACCTGCTTTGCTCAGCATGGAGAGTTTGGCCGAGGTCTTGGCCATCTGCATTAATGAAAAACCGGCCTCCATCATCCGTGCGCCACCGGATTTTGAGATCATGATAAAAGGAGTCCGGGTCTTCAATGAATGATCGATGGCCCGGGCTATTTTTTCACCTACTACTGAACCCATAGAACCTCCTATAAAACCAAAGTCCATAGCACAGATGGTTACTTCATGGCCGTCTAATTTGCCATATGCCGATCTGGCAGCATCTTTCAACCCTGACTTAGCCTGTGACGCTTTCACTTTTACAGGGTAGGGCTTTGAATCTGAAAATTTAAGGGGATCGCCGGATTGCATATTTTCATCCAACTCTGTGAATTTATTCTTATCAAAAAGAATTTCAAAGTATTCAGCTGATCCAATCCGGACATGATAGTTGTCTTCGGGGCTGACATAGGCATTTTTTTTCAGTTCGGCCGTACGTATTATTTTCCCGGAAGGTGTTTTATACCATATGCCGTCAGGAACCTCTTTTTTGGCTGCCGTTGGTGTTTGAATACCCTTGTCTGTCCTTTTAAACCAACTCATCAATCAGTGGGATGTAACCGGAAGGCAAGGTAACTAAACCTTGCCTTTTTCCAAGTATAAATGTGGATAAATTCGCCCCTTTTAGGGAAAAATAAGTATTATAATTTCTCTTTAATCCGGGCAGATTTACCATGACGACCTTTGAGGTAATTGAGTTTTGCACGCCTAACTTTTCCTCTGCGTATAACTTCAATTTTTTCAAGGTTTGGAGACAATACAGGAAAAATACGTTGTACGCCTATGCCTCCTGAAATTTTTCTCACGGTGAATGTTTCCCCGTTGCTGCCCTTATTTTTTCGCTGAAGAACAACGCCTTGAAATTGCTGGATACGCTCTTTGTTTCCTTCACGTATCTTTACATGGACATTGACAGTATCTCCTGAATTAAATGAGGGTAATGAATTTCTCTTCTCATTACTTTCAGCCTCTATTTTTTTTATGATCTCGCTCATGACTGCTTACCGTGTACGGTGGTTTCAAAAATGGAGTGCAAATATAGAATATATTTTTTTAAAAAAGTATTTCGGATGATAATTTTATTTCAATAAGTCTGGCCTGCGGGTCTGTGTACGTTTTACAGACTCTTCGAAACGCCATTCACTTATTTTTTTGTCATTACCGGAAAGAAGAATGTCGGGCACTTTCCATCCCATGAACTCTGCCGGCCTGGTATATGCCGGGGGAGCGAGCAGGCCATCCTGAAAGGAGTCGGTGAGTGCTGAGGTCTCGTCAGATAATACGCCGGGTAATAGCCTGACTATAGCATCTGTAAGTATGGCTGCAGCCAGTTCACCTCCTGAGATCACATAACTACCAATACTTATTTCCCGGGTTATCAGGTTTTCCCGTATCCGTTCGTCGATCCCTTTATAATGGCCACACAGCATGATCAGGTTATTCAACGTGCTAAGCTGATTAACAGCAGGCTGATCCAGAAGTTCGCCATCGGGACACATATAAATCACCTCGTCATAAACCGTTTTTTCTTTGAGCGATGTTATACACCGGTAAATTGGCTCTACCATCATCACCATACCTGCTCCGCCACCATAGGCATAATCGTCAACACTTTTGTGCTTGTCCGGGGCGTAATCGCGAAGGTTATGGATATTAATGGTTACCAGTTCTTTCCCTATGGCCCTCTTGACAATGGAGTCAGAAAATGGCCCCTGCAATAAATCGGGCAAAACAGTAATGATGTCTATTTGCATTATCCGTTATATATTTGAAGGAGCCCATCGGGCAGATTAAGGTAAAGCGTTTTTGTACTGTAATCGGCCTTGGTTACGAAAACGTCATTAACAGGCACCAACACTTCTTTTTCGTTATGTTCAATGACCAGTAAGTCTTGTTTGGTTTGGCTGTAGAAATCAATAATGCGGCCAATCTCACCCAGGTTTTTATCATGAGCCATAAAACCTATTATATCATGGTAATAAAACTGACCTTCGCCTAAAGTGGGAAGTGCTTCAACAGGCAGGTGCAATGTCGCTCCCTGTAATCGTTCGGCTTCTTCAATCGTATCCACCCCCTCAAATTTCACAACCGCTTTATTTCCGTTGATTCGGATATTATCAATAAAAAATGGAACCAGCGTTTGTCCTTCCAGAACAAATACTGATTCCATTTCGCTATAATAGGCGGGATCGTCAACGTCCAGAAAAACGTTTACTTCGCCCTTCAGGCCATGTTTACTGATCACGTAGCCCAGTTGGTAATACGCGTCATCAGACATGACCATGATATTATTCTTTGCTATCTGCAGACTCCTCTGCTGCAGGTTCTTCCGCTACAGGTTCTTCCGCTACAGGTTCTTCCGCTACAGGTGCCTCCGCTACAGGTGCCTCCGCTACAGGTGCCTCCGCTACAGGTGCCTCCGCTACAGGTGCTTCTGCTGCAGCAGGTGCTT
>JAOUKJ010000385.1 GCA_029882675.1 Cyclobacteriaceae bacterium | reverse complement strand
TTGCTGATCGGCTCTTTCTATGCCTGTAACAACGGCCACTTCAAAAGAACAAGTGGAAAAATTGCCCACAGAATCAGTAACCGTTAAGGTGACAAGCGTGTTTTCTGTAAAAACCCCACCGGGTTCCGGTTGTTGGGTAATGGTGAGTGGTGAATCACAATTGTCGGTGATCACAGCCTGTGGCCTGTAGTCGGGCAGCGAATCGTACGGGCTGATGATTTGCGTATCTGGACAAGAGATGACGGGATTTGTGTTATCTGTGATTACGAGTGCAATGGCACATTGTGCAGATTGGCCTGAGGCATCAGTAGCTGTAATTATTACTTCCAATCCCTGTGCTGTCATACTCCCTGCTTCCGGTGATTGAGATAGGATAAAATCGGTATTGCAGTTGTCTGAAACTAAAATTTCAGTGGAAAAGTCGGGTACGGCAACCATGCAGTCTGGGCCGCTACTCAACATGATTTCTGCCGGGCAGGAGAGCACTGGAGGGATAGTGTCCAGCGCTGAAAGTAACATCGAGCAAGTTGATTCATTGCCGGAAAAGTCGGTGACCGTGAAGATGACTTCAGTGTTTTTTGTAATTACTGTCCCCGGTTCGGGTGTCTGTGTAAAATTGGTTGGCTGACTACATTCATCGGCGATCGTAACCAAGGGGAAAAGATCAGGAACAATGGCTGTGCAGTTTTCATCGAAATGAACTTCCCGACCCTCAGGGCAGGTAATTACAGGGGGAACTGTATCAGATACATACAAGGTCATGACTTCTGTTGTGGTATTTCCCCGGACATCTGTTGCGGTGAGGGTTATTTCCGTTGTGTCCGAAACCGATGTTCCCGGAACAGGATTTTGGGTGATCGAAAGAGAGTCAATACAGTTGTCAGTAATGGACAACCCGGCGGTGAAATCCGGAAGCTGTACAGCGCATTGAGTGCTGAGAAACAGGGTGGTATCTGAAAGGGATGGGATCAGGGGCGGGATGGTGTCGGAAACCATAATGGTAATGGAAGTACATAAGCCCGGGGTGGAACAATCGCCTTCACCACGTACGAAATAAGTAGTTGTGGCTTCAGGAAAGACCTGTATTTCACTCCCTGTGTCTGTAGCGCCTTCGCCGCAGTTACTGTTGTACCATTGCCAATAAAGGGCGTTATTCAGGTTTCCTGAAAGGACGCTGAGCGTAACGGGGGCACCCGGACAGGATGCTGTCGCCGATGCTGTAACCACAGGCACCCCGGGCTCGGTGCATACAAAAATTTCCCCACTGATACTGAAGTTGTCGAAGGCTATTTCTTCTTTGTCAGCATCAGCGTGTGTTTCAATTTTTATGGCCAGAATATCTGCCCTTTGGGGTATGGTGAATGAATATTCCGCCAGAGTGGCTGTGAGTTCGGCCCCATCGCCCACACCATCCAAATCCGTGTCCAGGGCAAGGGGTTGGTTTGTGAGTGTACTGTTCGATTCCGACTCAAAAGCCAGGGCGAGCACCCATGCGCCATTGTTGATCTGATAGTATACATGGATATAATCCGGATCATCATAGCTGCTGGCATCATTGCCACATTCATTTCCTGCCCCGAATAAACCGGAAAAAGTAAAATTGGTATAGCCTGCAACGTCCAATGGCTGGAACACGATGGATTTTTCGTTTAGTCCATCACCTGTCCCGGCATCGTTCTGGTCTTCACCGGCCCAGAAAAATGATCCGCTTATATTAGTATATGTCGTAGTGCCCGCACAAGTGCTGCTGCTTATGCAAACGTCAGTACCGTCCGTGCGCCGGAAATGGTCGTTGCAACCATCCTGAAATTGATTGGAGGATGTGTATCTTACTCCTTCGCCTTCAGTTTCGAAATCTTCAATCCATAGTATTTCTTGTGCTTTAGTAGTATATAAACTTAAAAAAGACATTATAATAAATATATATGTTTTCATAATTGTATAGTAAGATTTAATAAGATCATAAATATAAATAAAAAGATAATAAACAAAAATAAAAAATATATTAAAAATAAAAATATAGTTGTTAATGTAAATAAAATAATTGATGCCTGTCAGCGGTGTTGCTTGTGTAATCAAAGGATTTGAATTGAAGAGAATAACCCATAATTTGCGAAGAGTAGTAAATAAATAGTTATGCAGTTACACGTAATCAATACGGGATACTTTAAACTGGATGGGGGTGCCATGTTTGGAGTAGTGCCGAAATCCATTTGGCAAAGAACAAACCCTGCGGATGAAAATAACTTATGTACCTGGGCGCTTCGCTGTCTGTTGATTGAAGATGGTGACCGGCTGATCCTGATCGATACGGGCATGGGAGACAAGCAGAGTGAGAAATTTTTTTCTTATTACTACCCATCCGGCAGCGAATCCTTATTGGGGTCGTTAAAAAACGCGGGCTTTTCACCCGGTGATATCACGGATGTATTTCTTACCCACCTGCATTTTGATCACTGTGGAGCAGCTGTAAAATATGATCATAAAGGAGCGCTTGTGCCTGCTTTTCCACGTGCAGTTTACTGGTCGAACAATGATCACTGGCAGTGGGCAGTGAATCCTAATTCCAGGGAAAAGGCTAGTTTTCTGAAAGAAAATATTCTGCCTTTGGAGGAATCGGGACAATTGCAATTCGCTTCACCGGAAACGCCCAGTCCTTTTCCCCAATTTGACATCCTGTATATGGACGGTCATACTGAAAAACAAATGTTGCCTGTGATCAGCTACAAAGGCCGGAAAATTGTTTTTGCCGCGGATCTTTTACCCTCAGTGGGCCACATCCCGTTACCATATGTGATGGGATATGATGTGCGGCCTTTGGTAACCCTGGAGGAGAAAAGCACGTTCTTAAGGCAAGCGGTTGATGAAAAATACATCATTTATTTCGAACACGATGCGCAAAATGAATGTTGTACACTTAAGCATACCGATAGGGGAGTCAGGTTGGCCGAAGCTTTTCCACTAAAAGAAATAGAATGAGTATAGGATTAGTATTATCAGGTGGCGGAGCCCGTGGCATAGGTCATCTTGGGGTGATTAAAGCCCTTGAGGAAGCGGGGATTACCCCGGACATCATCTCCGGAACCAGTGCCGGGTCAATTACCGGGGCAATGTACGCCTACGGATATTCTCCCGAAGAAATCCTTGATATTGTGACCAAAACGAAATTGCTGACAGCTTTAAGACCGGCATTGTCGTTTACCGGATTTTTAAAAATTGATATGCTGGGGGAAGTTTTGACGAAATACCTTAAGCCCGATAATTTTTCTGCGCTGAAAATACCTTTGGTTGTTGCGGCTACTGACATCGAAAAAGGAGAGACGACCTATTTTGAAGCGGGGGAGCTTATCCGTCCGATTTTGGCTTCTTCCTGCGTGCCTGTGTTTTTTGCACCGGTTAAGTTTAATGGGTCTATCTATGTGGATGGGGGTATCCTGGACAACCTGCCCGCTTCTGTGTTATTGGATCGGTGTGATTATATCATTGGATCACACACCAATTACATCAACAATAGCTTCGAGGCCCGCAACCTGAAACTGATGACAGAACGGAGCCTGCTCCTGGCCATCAATGGAAACACCATTAAGAGTAAGGAGTTTTGCGATTTAATTATTGAGCCACCGGAGCTGGGAGATTATGGAGGATTTGAACTCAATAAGGCGCGTGAAATGTTTGATGTCAGTTATAAGTACACGAAAAAACTGCTACATGAACAGAATACTGGCCTGCCTGCCCAAGTGAAAATAAAAGCATAGTTCCCTGCCTGCCTAGTTCTTAGGTTTTCCTTTGCCCTGTCCGCCGCCTTTAGCTGGTGCGGATTTTTGACCTGGTGCCGCTTTCGTTTTTCCACTATTTCCAGGGGTTGCTTTTTGTTTGGTATGACCGGGGTTGGTGGAATTGGGATTGTGTGGATTGTTGGTATTCTTCATCCAACCTTTTTTCAGCGTAGTTCCTGTTCTGGGCGTAGTCCCGGACTTCACAGCTGTCTTTTTCGAGGACTTACAGGCGTTGAAAGAAAAGGCCAGGAACAGACAAAATGCGAGTGTTAGTAATTGTTTCATAAGGCTGTCGGTTTTATGAGGTGTAAAGTAAACGCAAATATATTAAATCCTTCGTTTTTAATCTAAAGGTTATTCACATATTCAAGTGCACCAAAAAAAAATGTATTTTAAAATATTTTCCCGCCACTCTTGGGCGGGAAAATATCTTTTTCTTTAATACCTTAATACGCTTGTGGATTTTAGGTATTAACAGAAAAATTATTCAAATTACATTGGATAAAGGCTATATGGTAGTGGAGGGGGAAGTTTTCCGAGATATCAACTACAATTAAATTAGAAATACGATGAGAAAAATTC
>JAOUKJ010000024.1 GCA_029882675.1 Cyclobacteriaceae bacterium | reverse complement strand
CCATAAACCGCCTGTCTGGATACCCCTCGATATTAAATTCTGTGCTGACAATTTCTTTAATGGCATATACGTCCTCCCGGGTAATGTGGCGCTCATCAGGCCGGGGGTGTACGGTAATTCCCTGGGCTCCAAAACTTTCAATATCTTTAACTACCTGTACCAAATCGGGATTATTACCTCCCCGGGCATTTCTAATGGTAGCAATTTTATTTACATTCACGCTTAAGCGGGTCATTCTGATTAGTATTTATTAGATTTGCAGAAATAATTTATTGATGGGTTAAAATTACAAAATAATGAGTTTAGCCAAGACAATTGATGGCGATATTAAATCGGCCATGTTACAAAAAAAGAAAGAAGACCTGACCGCCCTGAGAGGTATTAAGGCCGCCATCTTACTGGCTCAGACAGAATCGGGCGCAACCAAAGAACTTTCAGGCGATGATGAAATTAAACTTTTATCAAAAATGGCCAAGCAACGAAAGGACTCAGCCGAGATTTATACGACACAAAACCGTGCTGACCTTGCTGAAAAGGAACTTCAGGAACTGGAAGTGATAAACCGCTACCTGCCAAAACAATTATCCACGGAAGATGTTGAAGCTGAGGTTCGTAGCATTATTGCTGATACCGGTGCAGAAAGCATGAAAGATATGGGAAAAGTGATGGGCATTGCGTCTAAAAAACTCGCAGGTATGACCGATGGTAAAACGATTTCCGCTATTGTAAAAAAACTGCTGGGATAACTTGGTCACCATAGATATTATCCTGATCCTTATTCTGCTTTGGGGCGGATACAGTGGTTATCGCAAAGGGCTGCTCATGGAAGTGGTGGCTATACTTGCATTAGTTTTAGCCATTATCGGTGGCTTTAAGTTACTGCATTGGGGAATGGATCTTCTTGATCAACATTTCGAGATCAGTGGTAAGTTATTGCCGTACATTACCTTTATAGCCATTTTTGTCCTTATTGTAATCCTGGTAAATCTACTGGGTAAATCACTAAAAACGATACTGGACATGACCTTGATTGGCAATTTTGATAAGTTTGCCGGTGCATTGGTAGGTATACTCAAATGGGGTTTTGGTCTGAGTGTGGTGCTTTGGCTTACATTATCTTTTAATATCACGTTGCCCGAACATTGGATTGATGGGTCAATCATTTACCCGTTTTTAGTCAATTTCGCGCCAAAGGTTGTTGAATGGGTAGCACATGTTCTGCCTTTTGCCAGTGGCTTATTCGACACTATAAAAGAACTTCTGGGAGGCAGCTAAGGTCTTCGGGGATTTCACTTGTTTATTATTTATTTTTAACTAATTTGCACATACTCATTAAAGACGATGGCAGTAAATATAAAATCAGGCGGTGACTTTAGTTTCATCGATGAAGGCAAGGGTAAGGTAATTGTTTTGCTTCATGGCCTATTTGGAGCATTGAGCAATTGGGAGTATGTCGTGGATTATTTCTCAAAAAATTACAGGGTTGTTATTCCCCTGTTACCGATATACGATATGCCGTTGCGGGAATCCGGCCTGGAAGGGTTGGTGGATTTTCTGGAACGCTTTATCGATTATAAAGGAATTAAAGACATGAACCTGATTGGCAACTCATTGGGAGGGCACGTGGCGTTGATCTACACACTGCAAAATGAAAGTAAAGTAAAGTCATTGGTTCTGACGGGTAGTTCAGGTTTGTTTGAAAATTCAATGGGTGGTTCTTTTCCCAAAAGGGGGAGTTATGAGTATATAAAGGAGCGCGTGGAATATACTTTTTTCAGTCCGTCCACCGCCTCCAAAGATCTGGTTGATGAAGTTTTTGAAACGACCAAATCCATTCCAAAATGCCTTAAAATTGTGGCCATGGCTAAATCAGCCCAACGACATAACATGGCCAAAGAAGTGACAAAAATAAAAGCTCCCACACTTTTAATCTGGGGTTTAAATGATACAATCACGCCTCCCAGGGTAGCTCACGAATTTAACCGGTTACTTTCCGGGTCCAAACTGAGATTCATAGACAAGTGTTGTCATGCCCCCATGATGGAACACCCGGAATATTTTAATAATTTACTGGAAGAGTTTTTAATTGAACAAAATGGTAGCTGAAGAATTGATAAATCATATGATCCCTCCGCTTAAGCTGACGGATGATGCCCATAAGGCCATTGTATGGATGGAAGAATTTCGCTGTAACCAGTTGCCCGTGACTCAAAACACAACCTATCTGGGCATGATATCAGAAGACATGATTCTTGAAGGTAATGATATCGAAAAGAAAATCGGAGAATTTGAACTTATAGCAACACAAATTTACATTGGAAAAAACACGCATTTTTTTGATATACTAAAAGTAGCCACAGAGAATAAACTGCAAAGTATAGCCGTTGTTGATGCTGAAAAAAATTATCAGGGGGTTATCACCGTTCAAGACACCATGACAGCTTTTGCACAGTCATCCGCGATTCAAATGCCGGGAGGTATTCTTGTCCTGTCTATGGATCAACGGGATTACAGCCTGTCACGAATCAGTAGTCTGATAGAAGAAAATGACGCCAAAATTCTCAATACTATAGTGAAGGAAGATGAGAATGATCCCAACAAAATTAAACTCACATTAAAAATTAATACTTTTGAGCTCAATCGAATAGTCGCTACACTCGAAAGGTTTGAATATAAAATCATTGCGCGCTTTCAGGAGACTGATGTCACAAATACAGAACGTGAAAAAATTGATATGCTTTTAAGATATCTTGAAATCTAAGCTAACTTTGCCGGATGAATATCGGTATCCACGGAAAAAAATCGATTAACGAACATCGGGAAGTTGTACAACGGGTATTTCAAGACCTCAACAAACGCGAATGTAACTTGTTTGCCTCTGCTGGTTTCCTGAAAACCCTGAAAAATGAATCCATAGATGTTCCCGGATTAAAGACCTACCAACCCGGAGATTCCCTCAACCACCTCGATATCATGATCACTGTGGGTGGAGATGGCACGCTTCTTGAAGCCGTGACGCATATTGGGAGATTGGAAACCCCTATACTGGGAATTAATACCGGCCGTATGGGATTTCTGGCCACTACCGCAAAGGAAAATATTGAAAAGGCCATTGATGAAGTGTTTTTAAAAGAGTTTACATTTGATTACCGCTCATTGCTCTCCTTACAGGCAGAAGATGGCATTTTCGATAATGGGAAAAATTTCGCTTTAAATGATTTTACCATTCTCAAAAAGGATACATCATCAATGATACTCGTCCATGCCTTTGTGGATGGCGAAATTCTAAACTCCTATTGGGCTGACGGCATCATCGTCTCCACCCCTACCGGGTCTACAGGTTATTCACTCAGTTGTGGCGGACCTTTGATCATGCCTCAATCCCGCGCGTTTATTATCACACCGGTAAGCCCACATAACCTCACTGCCCGGCCTATTCTGGTACCTGACCATAGCCGGATCTCTTTCAGGGTGGAGTCACGCAGTAAACATTTTCTGGTTTCACTTGATTCCCGATTTAAAACCGTCGACAATAATGGCCTGGAATTACATATTCAAAGGGCCGATTTTAATGCCCGGTTGATAAAACTTAAAGAAAACACCTACTTTAAAACCATCCGTCAAAAACTAAGCTGGGGGGTTGATATACGCAATTAACATGTTTAAAGCATTTACTTTTTCTATCGTATTATTCTTATTTTCGGGATTGGTTTTCGGACAGAATTTTGTCGGGCCCACTGGTGGCATCAGCTATACAAGTGTTTCGTTTTCCAACTTTGAAGGAATCAGACAAGGAGGGTACGGACTTTCTGCTTTTAAAGGCATAAGTTATAAATATTTACCAAAGAAAGAACTGGGCGTCGTGATCCAGGCACACCTCTCCGAACTTAGTTTTACCGAACGGCTATCAGACAGCCTGTCCTACCACTACAAATATAAGGAAGCCAGTTTGCAGTTTATGAGTCATCTTTTTATAGATATCGGGCGGGTGAGGCCCTACCTCGAAGCCGGGCCGGCAATCTCATGGTATCAAAGCCCTTCTGCCCCCGACTCAGTTGCAAATAGTGTTTTACCTGAATTTGTTGATTACAATCTGAACAAGGTATTACTGGGCATCGCCGGGGGGCCGGGTGTTACGATCTCCTTTGGAGTGGCTGAATTGAGTGTATACGGAAGGTATGTCATGACGCTTTCAAACCTGTATCGTCATGTGGATGGCCGATCCCAGCCTTTTGCACTGCAAGGGGGTGCCACTTTACATGTTCGGATCGGCAAGAAGAGGGAACCTGAATAACCCTGCCTATAAATGGCAAGAACACTCTGGAGCGGCTTTTTGGAGGTTAACCCAAAGCCTGCCCTACTACATTAGACCATCTCAAATTTAATTATTTATAGGGATTTTCTGAAGGATTACCTCAATCAGGTCTTTAGTTTTCACATTATCTGCTTCGGCCTCATAATTGAGGATGATACGGTGATTGAGCACATCCATCGCAATGTCTTTGATGTCTTCGGGCAATACATAATCCCTGCCATCGAGAAAGGCCATGGCCTTGGAAGCCAGATTCAGGTTGATGCTGGCCCGGGGTGAAGCGCCAAACTGGACATATTCAGCCAAATCCGTGAGGCCATAATCCAGCGGTTTTCGCGTAGAATACACCATTTCTATAATGTATTTTTCCAGTGACTCTGAAATATTCACCTGGTTTATCTCGTCCCTGATCGAGAAAATATCCTCCTTACTGAGCACAGTCTGTACCGAATAGTCAAACTTCATATTGGCGATCCGGCGCATCACTTCCATCTCCTCATCCTTGGTGGGATAATCTACGTTCACTTTCATCATAAAACGATCCACCTGGGCTTCCGGTAGCGGGTATGTTCCTTCCTGATCTACCGGATTCTGTGTTGCCAACACCAAAAAAGGCCTGTCCAAATCAAAGGAGGTTTCGCCTATGGTGACCTGTTTTTCCTGCATGGCCTCCAACAGGGCTGACTGCACCTTGGCAGGTGAACGGTTGATCTCATCTGCGAGGATGATATTGGCAAAAATGGGGCCTTTTTTTACTTCAAATTTAGCGAGTTTCTGATTATATATCATCGTGCCAATCAAGTCGGCGGGCAATAAGTCAGGCGTAAATTGTATACGCTGAAAATCCAGATGAAGAACTTGTGCAAGTGTGCTTACCGTCAGTGTTTTTGCCAGGCCGGGCACACCTTCCAATAAAATGTGGCTGTTGGTAAAAAGGCCTATAAGCAACCTGTTTAACATATATTTCTGCCCAACGACTACTTTTCCTACTTCGGCATATACGCGATCTATTTTTTCCCTATGGTCTTGCTTTTTTTCTGTTACTGTTGCTGCTGTTTCCATCCGCATTTATACTGTTTAAAAATGTAAATTTAAAACAAAATATTTAGACTGCCGCTCATTGCTGCGAAGTATGAGCCTGAACTTCTGCTCGCATTTGCTTTTCATAAAGCTCAAAATAGGCCCCTTTCTTTTCCATGAGCGAGTCATGATTGCCCTCTTCAACGATCAGTCCATCATCAAGGACTATGATTTTATTGGTCAGCTTGGCCGATGATACGCGATGAGAAATAATGATCGATGTTCGCCCTTTCATCACTTTGCTCATACTGTTCAGTATCCGGTTTTCGGTCTTGGTATCCACGGCACTCAGTGCATCGTCCAGGATCAGGATCTTTGGATCCCGCAATACCGCCCGGGCAATGGATACCCGCTGTTTTTGTCCTCCGGAAAGGGTAATGCCGCGTTCTCCCAGTTTGGTATTGAATTTTTGAGGAAAACCCTGTATGTTTTCATAAATATCTGCATCACGTGCTGCTTTCATGATGTCCTCTTCAGTGATATCTGTTCCTCCAAAGGCAATGTTGTCATAAATAGTGTCACTAAACAGAAACACATCCTGAGGAACATAACCGATTTGTTTCCGTAAGTGCGACAATTTAAATGCTTTTATGTCAATGCCGTCAATCGCGATTTGTCCTCCAGTGATATCATACATCCGCAATATAAGATTGGCAATGGTGCTTTTCCCCGAGCCTGTAGTGCCTATTATGGCCATGGAATCGCCGGCTTTAATATTAAATGAAATGCCTTTTAGCGCATGAATACCCGAGTCGGGGTAAATGAATGAAATATTATCAAAGGTAATATCCCCCCTGACCTCCTTTTCGAGGTTTTCTGTTGAACAGATGGTATTTTTTTCAAAAAGAAATTCATTTATCCTTTTCTGAGAGGCTGCAGCACGCTGTATTATGCTCGTGATCCATCCCAGCGAAGTCACCGGCCAGGTAAGCAGGTTCACATAAATGATAAATTCAGCTATATTTCCAAAAGTCAGTGTCCCATTAATCACCTCGACACTCCCTACATAAACCGTAATTATTGTGCTAAGCCCAATTAATCCCATAATAAGCGGTATGAACATAGCCTGTATTCGGGTGAGCCTTAGTGACTTATGTTTGTATTTATTACTTTCCTGTGCAAAGCGCGAAGCTGAATCCTGTTCCCGGGTGAATGATTTCAACACCCTTATACCTGAAAATGCCTCCTGTGCAAATGTGGACAACCCGGATTGGCTCTCCTGGATTTCCTCCGATCGCCTGTTAATGATGTTATGCACATAATATATGCTTACAGAAAGTAATGGCAAGGGAATGAGGGAAAACAAGGTAAGCCTCACATTAATTGAAAGCATATATGGGATGAGAATAACAAATAAAGTGAGGAGATTGAGGCCATACATTATAGAAGGTCCTATATACATTCTCACTTTACTCACATCCTCCGAAATCCTGTTCATCAGGTCACCGGTATTTTTTCTCCTGTAAAAACTCAGTGGCAACGACTGATAGTGGGCATATATTTCGTTTTTAAGGTCATACTCGACCAGGCGCGACATGACGATAATGGTTTGCCTAACCAGAAAAAGAAAAAAGCCGCGTATGACGGCCATGACAACAATAATAGCACCGTAAATTAATATTCCTGTGGCAAAAACGGCATAATAGTTTTCCTGTACATCCAGCTTATTAAACATTCTGTACATATGAATATTATCTGTCACCAGATCAATGGCATGTCTTACCATCTGGGCCGGAAATATCTGAAAAATATTAGATAAGATAATAAACAGTAGTCCTGACAACAGGTAGTGTTTATACTTAAACAGATATTTATTGAGGTAAGCTAATTCTTTCATTTATCTGATACTGTCCAAAATAAGGGTTTAGCCAAAATTAAAATAGTATAGCTACTTTCATAACCATCCAACACCTGAACAGTTAAAAACGTTTATAACAAATATACTTATTGGCTTAAATGTAAAAAAGGCTAACTTTGCCCCAGCCTTATTCCACTAAAATAATTTGGAACCAAAACTACAACAAAGATTATTTATTATTATAACCGGCCATGGAAATTAATCAATTGGAAACGGCACAAGACGTTTCTATAATGGAAGAAATTGCGAAATTCAACCATGAACAAGTGGTTTTTTGCAATGATAATCACACAGGTTTAAAAGCAATAATTGCTATTCACAATACAGTGTTGGGCCCGGGATTGGGTGGCACCCGTATGTGGCAATATGCCAGTGACAAGGAAGCGCTCACTGATGCGTTACGCTTGAGCCGAGGCATGACCTATAAAGCTGCTGTCACCGGCTTAAACATTGGTGGTGGAAAGGCTGTTATTATGGGAGATGCGCGTAAAGATAAAACCGAGGCTTTTTTGAGGCGCTTCGGGAAGTTTATTGAAAGCCTCAACGGCAAGTATGTCACTGCTGAAGATGTAAACATGACCACCCGTGATATGGAATATATAGCCATGGAGACAAATCATGTTACCGGACTATCCAAATCCCTGGGGGGAAGCGGAGATCCCTCCCCGGTCACGGCATATGGCACCTATGTAGGGATAAAGGCCATGTGTAAAAAGGTTTATGGCAGTGAAGACTTAAGCAACCGCAAGGTGGCTGTGCAAGGGGTTGGGCAAGTTGGCATGTACCTGACTGAATACCTGCGAAAGGAAAATGCCACTGTATACATTACAGATATCAATGAAGAAAAAGTAAAAAAAGTCGTGGAAAGTACCGGTGCGAAACCGGTGGGAATGGATGCTATTTATGATCTGGATACAGATGTATACGCGCCTTGCGCCCTGGGTGCAACAATTAATGATCTCACCATCCCCCGGCTTAAATGCAAGATCATTGCCGGTGCCGCCAATAATCAACTAAAGGACGAAATAAAACATGGTTATGACCTGATGGACAGGGAGATCGTTTATGCTCCTGATTTTGTTATAAATGCAGGCGGTCTGATCAATGTATATCTGGATCACTTAAAAGAATATAATGCTGAGCGGGCACATCATATGGCTGAGAAAATTTATGACAACTGCCTTAATGTGGTAGAAAATGCAGAAAAACAGGGCATTTCCCCCCAGGAGGCGGCCATGCTACTTGGCGACAAAAGAATTGAGGAAGTAGGACGTTTAAAAGTGAGCTTTTAAAAACAATACCGGAGGAACAAAAAAGCATTCGGGATTAAAATCCGGAAGCCGGTAAAAACTTTGTAACATCATCCGGATTTGAATATTTGCGAAAGGCAAATACTTTATAACACAAGAGGGGTTTTAAACACATATTGGAGAGTGCGGGCGATAATCCTGCAATTATAAAAGATGCTAAACAGGAGGACATTACGAATTAAGGCAATGCAGGGGCTTTTTGCTTACCGTCAAAGTATTGCAGCAAACTTGTTGATTGCGAAACAATACATTGAAAGCGTTTTTTCCCCGGATTTGAATAGTATGGAAGTTCAAGACCCGGTAAAACTTGCTCAGGAACGAAAAATGTGTCTGGCCGTTTTTGAAAAAAACTTAAAGAACAAGTACTTCCAACCCGAAGACGGCAATAAAATAAATGAAACGGCCTCCGATGCATTACGTGACTTCTATAAAGCCAACGATCGTGATTATTTGAATGTGAAAAAATCACTACTCAAAGATACCAATAAAATCCTGGACCTGTTTAACCTGCTGCTGAACCTTCCCGCAGAATTTAAACACCTGGCTGAAAACGACAAACGCGGCAACCATCAAAACTATGTTAATAATTTGTTAATCAAGGCCCTTTCGTTGAATAAAGAGAATGAAAGCGCGACATTAGCAAATAGTTTCAGATGGGAAAACCACCTTTCAGACGTGAAAGAATGGTTTCGGACAACATTAATGGCCGATGAAAAGTATCAGGCCTACAATCAACTGGAAAAGCCGTCCTTTGAAGATGACCGGGAAATTGCAACGCATATCATGAAGAAATGTGTGTTTAGCAATGAACTGATAAATACTTTTATGGAGGAGCTTGATTTGTATTGGGATGAGAACAAACCGGTGATCAGAAGTCTGATACTCAAAACAATCAAGGGCGTTGAAGAAGAAGGCAGTGAAGAAATGAAGCTCCCGGAGTTGAGTTATAATTGGGAAGATGACAAATCGTTCTTTGTCAAATTATATGAGGAAACTGTCAACCTTGATGACCGGTATAAAGAAATTATTGGTTTAAAAGCAGAGAACTGGGACATTGAAAGATTAGCAGTTACTGACCGGATAATCCTTGAAATGGCCATAGCTGAGATGCTCTGTTTTCCCAGCATCCCCATTAAAGTGACAATAAATGAGTATATTGAGGTCTCAAAAAGATACAGCACACCAAAAAGTAAACAATTTATCAATGGAATGCTGGATGTTATTGCTGATCAACTTGTCGCGGAAGGTGACGTGACTAAAAGTGGCAGGGGATTATTAGACAATAAATAATTTATATAATAGTTGCAGATTATGAGTAATAAAACTGGAAGCACATTGCTGGCATTTCTGTTGGGGGCAGGTGCCGGTGCAATTTTAGGCATTTTATATGCCCCTGATAAGGGTTCCAATACGAGGGACAAACTATCATACCGGCTCGATTCCTACAAAAAGATGCTGGAAGAATTGGTGGAAGACCTGATTTCTGGTAAAGAAATTCCTTTTACGGAGGCCAAATCTGAGGGACAGAAGGTCGTGAAGCAAGCCAGGGAAAAAGCTGAAAAACTTCTCGAAGACGTGGACAGTCTGATCACCCAAATTAAAGGTGATAAGCCATCATCTGATTGAGTAAAACAAAATTAGTAATTAAGAAATAAAATTCATGAACATGGGAAAATTAGGATTAAACTTACTACTTATCGTGAGTGTCTTTGTTATAGCATCTACATCATGCAGCAACAAAGAATCAGAAAAAAGGATCGCTGAGCTTGAAAACAGGCTGAAAGAACTGGAGTCTACTCCAGGAGCAAGTAGCCCTGTGACAGCCGCTGCGCCCACAACGACACCTCAGCCCGAAGTAAAACCCGATGGCCCGCTTCCTTCTTTCAAATTTGAAGAAATGGAGCATGATTTCGGTGCCATCAAAGAAGGCGACATTGTGGAACACACCTTTGAATTTACAAATACAGGTGACGCACCCCTCATCATTCAAAGCGCAAGAGGATCTTGTGGGTGTACTGTCCCTGAGTGGCCAAAAGAACCCATCCCCGTGGGAGGTACAAGCCAGGTCAAAGCCTCATACAATAGTAAAGGCAAAAGTGGAATGGAAAACAAGTCAATCACCCTTACAGCCAACACCTGGCCCAAGCAAACAGTATTGCGCATAAAGGCCCAGGTACAAAAAGCTTCAACAGCTGATGGCCCGGTAAAATAACTCCTGAAATTATTTTCTATTTCAGGCACATTACATCCCAATCTCCACAAGGGGGGTTGGGATGTTTGCATTTATTGAATTACTTTTGTTTGCTCTAAACTTAAATTATAATGATAACAGGTATTTTATTACAGGCACAAAATGGTGGTGGCTCAATGTTCAGTGGGCAAATGATTCTATTGGTGGGAATTGTCATCGTATTTTATTTTTTCATGATCCGACCACAACAAAAGAAACAAAAGGATCAGAAAAAATTCCTTGAAAATATTAAAAAAGGAGACGAGGTTGTTACTATTGGGGGTATTCATGGTAAAGTAGTAAGTGTTGAAGATGACATAATTGTATTGGACGTTGATCGCGGCACAAAACTCACGCTCAACAAATCTTCAGTTACTATCGATGGCGGCAAGATGAAATAGATAACTTCTCGTTGAAGTAAAATCAACGAAGTAATGGCGAAAACAAAAACAACATGGGCAACTAATTGGAAGGCCGTTATTCTTAGTGTAATTGCAGCCACTATATTTTGGTTTTTCAATGCACTAAACAAAGAATACACGACCAACATCAGGTATCCGGTTGTTTTTCTTTTTGATTACGACACCTACCTGCCTATTGAGCCCCTCCCCGACAACATCAACATCAATATGAGTGGTGTGGGATGGAATCTTTTGCGCAAAACGCTCAATCTGAGGGTAGAGGCTTTACAAGTTCCACTGGATCGTCCCCTCGAAGTGAAAAAAATTACCGGCTCATCATTACCGGCGGTAATTACAGATCAGATCACCGATCTTCAGCTTAATTATGTATTAACTGATACACTTTTTATTAATATCGACGAACGTACAACACGTCGGTATAAAATATTTATCGATTCCACGGCCATTCCTCTTGAACAAAACTACGGACTGATCTCACAGGTAATTTTATCTACCGACAGCATCACACTCAAAGGTCCAAAATCAGTACTTTACTCCATGTCCGATACCATTTTCCTTCAGATTACGGACAAGGAAATAGATGACCATTACGAAGAAGATCTGGCTGTTAATGTACCCAACCAGCATCTGATTGTAAGGGATCCCCCCACGGTCAATGTATCTTTTTCAGTAGAGGAATTTGTACCGGGAACTCAAAAGGTATACCTCTCAAAAACTAATATGCCGGAAAACGGTTATATACTCGATACCCTGAATACCATTGATTTTAACATCAGGGAAAGCCTGGCCGGGGAAACATATGATCTCCCCTTTAAAATAGAAGTAGATGCTGAAAAGATGAACCCGGAAGACTCGACCATCAGGCCGGTATTATCAGCCTACCCGCAGGGCTTGAGAGATATACGCTGGGACACCACTTCGATCAAGCTGTATTTTAATGAATAGTCCGTTAAAAGTCGGGGTTACTGGTGGGATAGGTGCCGGAAAATCAACTGTTTGTCGCATATTTCAACACCTGGGAATACCTGTGTATGATGCCGACTCCGCCGCTAAAAACATTGCAAACGAGGATCCCAGAGTACGACAATCCGTAATCGGATTATTTGGCACAAAATCATATCAAGGTTCTGTTTTGGATAGAAAGTACATCGCATCCAAGGTCTTTAATCACCCTGAAAACCTGGCCAGGCTCAACAGTATCATACACCCCCGGGTAGCTGAAGATTTTGTCACCTGGCTGGAAAAACATCGCTCATTTCCGTACATCATCAAAGAAGCTGCTCTTCTTTTTGAGACCGGCTCTTTCCGACAACTGGACTTTACCATCGCCGTGACTGCCCCTGAAGAACTGCGAATTAAAAGAATCCTGAAAAGAGATCCTCAACGTAACGCTTCCGAAATTAAAGATATCATGAGCAGACAACTCGATGAAGAAGAAAAAAAGAAACTGGCCAGTTATGTAATTTCTAACGATGAGAAATCACTGATCATTCCGCAAGTTAATCAACTACACTTCCTTTTTCTGAAAGAAAACCCTGGTAATCCACTTTGGAAGTAAGATGGCTCCTATAAGGAGGAACGGATAGTAA
Organism: Cyclobacteriaceae bacterium; assembly: GCA_029882675.1. Lineage (GTDB taxonomy): Bacteria > Bacteroidota > Bacteroidia > Cytophagales > Cyclobacteriaceae > JAOUKJ01. Next base: position 4,075 of record JAOUKJ010000024.1, on the reverse strand, counting down.
GAAAAAGACCTCCAAAGTATAGTTATGGCGCCGGTATATTCTTTCAATGTCAGTTCATAAAGTTTAGCAAATCCAATTTCAGCGGCAAAAGAACTGCCGGGAGTTGGCGAAGCAAGCATGATAATCCATAACAACATATGTTTGGTAAATGCAATCAGGTGATCGAGTAGTCCCATATCCACAAAAGCCATGATCATCAGGTTGAGCATGGCAAATCTCGCAGTCCAGGACACAAAAGTAGTAATCGATAGTTTCAACCAATAGTGTCTTTTTTTACTCTTGAGTTCATCCGAGGCCCACATAATTTCATTTCCATGCTGATAAGCTGCATATCTCCATCGGCGAAGAAACCTGATGCCGGTAACCTTTATCATGACCCATTTGAAAACCCTTGGTCGTACAAAAATGGCAAAAATCATGATGGCTGTATAACCCACGATGAGCGAATAACTAATGATAAATACCGCATATAATCCGGCACCCCACATGTCATTCTCTGTGGAAGTAAAAAGAAATTCTTTAAAGGGTATGAACAAAAAAGGAGCAAAAATAACAATATACAAATTATCAAAGATGGCAGTTATCATAGCATATGCCATGGATTTCCCCAGGTTTATACCTTCCTTCATCATCAGAAAAACGGCCACTGGTGTGCCCCCCACAACCGAAGGGGTCACGGCACTTGCAAATTCCCATAACAGGATGATGTAGACAGATCCCGACCAGGTCACCTCATCTTCTCCCAAAAACTTGATCCTGAAAATATAGGCTACTTCTTTAATTACCAGCAGGAAACCGGCCAAAATCAGGGCAAAGGCATTGCCATCAAAAACGAGGTTGAGCTTCTGCGGAGAAAAATTATCGTCCGTCAAAAGCATATAAACAACAAATCCAATACTTATACCTGCGGGTATCAGGACTTTTCTTGGATTTAATGTTTTAAAAATTTTCTTCCTGTTCGGCGACATTCCTTCCAAATTTTAAATTTCCTATTGCACCTTCCTAACCCAAAAATTATTAAAACCCTCCCCGATGGTTAGTTCAATCTCCTGAAGTTGCAGCAACTCAAGAATAGCCAGAAAGGTAAATATCACACATATCTTTACTGGTTCATGATCTATAATCTCAAGAAACGAAAGTTTGTTTTTGGAAGCCAATTCATCCAGCAGATACTTCTTTTGCCCGCCAATCGTGTAGGCATATTCAACCACCTTGTGACGTGGCTTGTCCAATTCCTCCTGATACCGGGAAAGTACTTTTCGAAAAACCCGTAGAAGTTTGTACAAATCCACATCCTGCAATTCCGATTCAACATCAGTGGATTTTGACAACCTCTTTATTTCAGTTAGCACATTCCCTCTTTTTTCTTTGCTAAGCCCTTCATTTTCCATCTCCACAAGTGTGGACACCACCGATTTGTATTTTTTATATTCCAACAAATGTTTGACCAGCTCGTCTCTGGGATCTATCTCATGTCCCTCCTCATCAAGTTGAGGGCGGGGCAGTAACATTTTAGATTTGATACGCATGAGGGTGGCGGCCACAAGAATAAACTCACTGGCCACTTCAATGTTCATCTCTTCCAGGTGTTTGAGGTAATCGAGAAACTCATTCGTTATCTGGGAGATAGGAATATCATAAATATCCAATTCATCTCTTTCAATAAAGAAAAGCAACAAATCAAAAGGGCCTTCAAATAGGGGTAGCTTTATCTCAAAACTCACAGCCGGTATATTTTTTAGCATTGGTGTCAAATATATTACTATATACAGGTTAAACCATGCCTTAGGTTATGAAAAATGAGTAAATTTGCAGATATTGTGCGAAACAAATAGCATAAGTCTGTCGTTTCCCTTATGGAGTAGTTTAGTATCAACATTTATAACATGCTTATCCAACCTGGCGAATTACTTGCAAAAATAAATAGTCCGGATGACCTGAAGTCGTTATCACAAGAGGAACTTATTAAGTTATGTGCAGAACTGAGACAATTCATCATCGATAACGTTTCGGTTTACGGTGGCCATTTTGGAGCAAGTCTGGGTGTCGTTGAACTTACCGTGGCATTACATCACGTGTTCAATACACCTTATGATGAGCTCGTCTGGGACGTCGGTCACCAGGCTTACGGGCATAAAATACTTACCGGCCGCCGCGATGTCTTCCATACCAACAGAAATCATAAAGGCATTTCGGGATTTCCAAAACGGGAAGAGAGCCCTTATGACAGCTTTGGGGCAGGACATTCCTCCACTTCTATTTCCGCTACCCTGGGCATGGCTATGGCCTCTCAATACCTAAAAAAGGAAGACAAACACCATATTGCCGTTATTGGAGATGGAGCCCTGACGGGTGGAATGGCTTTTGAAGCAATGAACCATGCAGGGGTCTCAAACTCCAATCTATTGATTATTCTCAACGACAACTGCATGTCTATTGATCCCAATGTGGGCGCGCTAAAAGATTACCTCACCGACATCACCACATCACAAACGTACAACAAGGTGAAAGACGAGGTGTGGAACCTTCTGGGGAAACTGAGTACTTTTGGAACAAGTGCCCGCGATATTGTTTCAAAAGTTGAAAATGGAATTAAACATTTCCTGCTCGATAAAAGTAACTTCTTCGAATCCTTAAATTTACGCTATTTCGGCCCGGTAGACGGCCATGATGTAGACCACCTCGTTCACGTACTTAACGACCTGAAAAATATACGCGGACCTAAAATACTTCATTGTGTTACCGTAAAAGGCAAAGGATATCTCCCGGCTGAAAACGGAAACAAAACTCAATGGCATGCTCCCGGTAAATTTGATAAAGTCACCGGCGTAATTCATAAAAAAGATTTTGACACCCCCCAGCCTCCCAAATATCAGGATGTTTTTGGAATTACCCTGCTTGAACTTGCCCGGGAAAACGAGAAAATATTTGGCATAACACCTGCCATGCCTTCAGGATCATCATTAAATATTATGATGAAAGAAATGCCTCACAGGGCAGTTGATGTTGGTATAGCAGAACAACATGCAGTAACCTTTTCTGCAGGCCTGGCCACCCAAGGCCTCATTCCCTTTTGTAATGTATACAGTAGTTTTATGCAACGGGCTTTCGATCAGATCGTGCACGATGTATGCATTCAGAATTTACCTGTCAATTTTTGTCTTGACAGAGCCGGCCTTGTTGGAGCAGATGGTTCAACACACCACGGCGCCTACGACATCGCTTTCCTTCGGTGCATTCCAAATATGAATATTGCCTCACCCATGAATGAGTCTGAACTGCGCAATCTCATGTACACCGCTCAGTTACCGCGAAAAGGCGGTGCATTTACAATCAGATACCCGCGTGGCGAGGGCGTTTTTGTTAATTGGCAAACTCCCATGGAAAAAATTGAAATGGGTACCGGAAGGTTACTGCGCGAAGGCGAAGATTTGTTATTCCTTTCCATCGGGCCTGTGGGTAATTATGTGACAGAAGTATGTGATACACTGGAGAAAGAAGGACAAGCCTGTGGCCATATTGATGCACGTTTTGTTAAGCCCCTCGATGAAAAATTATTAACGACTGCGTTTCAGAAATATAAAACTATAATAACCGTTGAAGATGGCGCACTTCATGGGGGGTTTGGCAGTGCAATCCTGGAATTTGCTGCTGAAAACAATTATAAAAATGACATTACCAGATTGGGTATTCCCGACAAAGTCATTGAACATGGTAATCAACACCAATTACACAAGGAATGTAAATTTGATGTCGAATCCATTTATAAAACAGCTGTTTCCAAATTAACCCAACATATCAGCTCGTTACCTGAATAATTATCAGTTTACTTAAGCTGACGCGTCACAGGTTTTGAAATTTTCAAGCATATTTGTTGTTTATTTTCAAGCTTAAGCCATGCGAAATAAAAATTTTATGTGCGAATGAAAATAAAATGACTGATGAAATATAAAGGACCCCCCTCAGGCTATCGCTGACACAATTCCCGGTGTGCAACTTTGATATTTACATTAAATTTTGTACAATTAACATTCATTCCCTCTGATCTTTCCTTAAGCGAAAATACTACTAACAA
>JAOUKJ010000384.1 GCA_029882675.1 Cyclobacteriaceae bacterium | reverse complement strand
ATCTAAAGGTTATTCACTTCTTCAAGTGCACCAAAAAAATGTATTTTAAATATTTTCACGCCCCCTGGAGCGGGAAAATATCTTATTCTTTAATACCCTAAAATACGCTTGCGTATTTTAGGGTATTAATTCGACCTACAACTCTCTGATTTTTATGCTACGGAATGAAACGGTATTTCCGTGATCCTGTAACAGGATGTGGCCGGCTTTTGATTCGCCAAAATGGGGCCATTTACTGTATTTACTATAGGCCACCAATGCCCTGTACATCTGAGTGTTCCGTTCATATTCTACCACTTTGTCGCCGTTGAGCCAGTGCTCAATGTGATTGCCGCGGACAATGATCCTGGCCTGGTTCCACTCGCCTATACCCCTGAAATTTTTCTTCCTGCCTGGAACAGAAAGGTTTGTTGGGGCGATGAGGTCATATAATCCGGCCAGTTGCCTGTTGCCGGAAACGCCTTTACTGGCATCAGGATGAACTTTATCGTCCAGCACTTGATATTCTAATCCTATTGCCGACCCTGATCCTTTGTTTAACTCAGGATCAACAAAATATTTAATTCCTGAATTGGCTCCTTCCGTTATTTTAAACTCAATTTTCAGATCGAAGCTGCTGTAGGTGTCTTTGGTGATGATGTCTCCTCCGTGGGCAGCTTCACCGCCCCCCGATTCCAATACCGTGAGCACGCCATCTTTCATCTCCCAGCCTTTTTCAGGGAACTTATCACCTTTGACAGAACGCCATCCGTCAGCTGTCTTACCATCCCACAGCATTTTCCATCCTTTTTTCTTTTCCCACTCGGTGAGTGTGTTGGCCACATAGTTCCACTCCTCTACTGTTGGATCCGGTGTCCAGCGCTCTTCTTCCAGATTTTCCGTTTTTATGCGGATATTCTTCCATTTGACCGTAATACCATCCTTTTCTGTGTCTTTACCTACACCATGTACTTGTAGTGCGATAAAACCTTCGGCTGTCATGTCATCTACCAGATTAGCACATTGCACACCGTTTACCCAGGTGCGGATGGTGTTGCCGATAGCTTCTACCCGGTATTTGTTCCATCCGCCTACTTTAAAAGCCTTCCTTCCTTCTTCATTTCTTGTTAAAGGGTTGAGCCATCCACGACGGGCCTCATCATAAATACCTCCTGAAAATGCCCTTGGGCTAGGATCAATTTCAATCTGATAGCCATGAACCCTTCCATCCCGATATTCCTTCAGGCTATTACTTCTGATTTGTATTCCTGAATTGAGCAAGGGATTGACCATAAACTCCACTTCAAAAATAAAATCAGTATAGTTTTTCTCGGTGCAAAGAAAAGTATTGGGTGTGCCAAGTTTAGTATAGCCGACAATGGCATCACCTTCTATTTTATATTCTGCTTCTCCTCCTCTTTTTTTCCAGCCTTTAAAATCTTTGCCATTAAAAAGATCAACCCAACCGTCATTGGTTTTTTCCTTATTAACAAAAGTCGCAGCCAACATCAATGGTAACGCCAGCGCAATTAACAATAACCTTTTTTTCATCACTCTAATCTAATTATATAAACAATTTATTTTCAATACTTCGTTACCACCCCCGGTACGCTGGTGGTTTTATGCCATTTAACCTGAGGTAAATAATTGCCTGGCCTCTGTGGTGGGTCATGTGGTCTTTCATCAGGTAAAAGATACGATCTTTCTTAAAAGAATCACCACTAAAAAATAACACTTCCTCTTTCAATTCTTCATCGGTCATCACCATCAACGTTGATCTTACATAATCAAAAGCACTTTTCAACCCTGCGATTACTTCTTCCTTTTCTTTTTTTTGAGCTGTTTTATTTTCCTGCTCTTTCTCCAAAACATATCTGCTATTAAGCATATACAGGTTTCTGGCAATGTGATCCATATGCTCGGAAAAAGTATTAATTTCCGATGTGGGTTTATACTGGTATGCTTCAGCCGGCATGGATTCAGCTACCTCCAGCGTGTATTTACAGGCCCTGTCCCACATGGGTAAAAATGCTCTGGAAAACTCCATATGCTGTGCCTTCAGCATCAAAGCCGAACTCAATATTAAACCAAATATCAAATATTTCATCGTTATTTATAAATATTTTAAAAAACAGTCCGTAAGAAGATCCGCTATTAACCCAATAATCACCTGCTGAAGTACTGAACGACTTATCGGTCAGCAACAAACACGAATATCATAAATTTTCCGGAATATCTTGTGCATGCGTGAATATATAGAAAATGAACAAGCTGTTTTATTAACCATACTTGACCAAACCCCAACGCAATGACTCGCCACTGGCAGAAACCGGCATAATCGGTAGCGTTTGGTTTTAGGAAGGATAAATAGGGGTAATCTGGCGAAGTAGGATTAACTATTAAGGTACAAACGGTCAAATATCTACCAAAGGATACTAACTTTGTCAAATGAAAAAATCGGGAACTTTGTATATAATACCCAGTAATATTTCACAGGGAGACGGGGCCAATAAAGCGCTGTTTTCACCTGTTTTTCTGGAAACACTTCAGTCCGTTCGGTATTTTCTCACGGAAAATGTGCGAACGAGCCGCCGTTTTTTGAGTGGACTGGATTTGGGTATAGATATCAGTGGTCTTATCTTTCATGAACTGACAAAAAAAACGAATTATAATGCGTTGAATGAAAGGATGCAACATCTTTTGGATGGACATGACATGGGTGTTCTTTCAGAAGCGGGTTGTCCGGGTATCGCTGATCCCGGTGCCCTGGCAGTGGCCTGGGCCCATGCACATGAGATAAAAGTTACCCCGCTTGTTGGGCCTTCTTCCATCTTTTTAGCCCTCATGGCATCCGGATTCAATGGGCAGGCATTTACTTTTAATGGCTACCTGCCTATCGAGCAAAAAGCACGCTGTAAAGCCATTATTCGGTTGGAAAAAGAATCAGCCAGAACAGGTACAACGCAACTGTTTATGGAGACACCCTACAGAAACAACGCTTTGTGGAAGTCCCTTTTACAAACGTGTAACCCGACCACCCGGCTGTGTGTGGCTCGTGATATAACCGGTCCCAATGAGTGGATAAAAACACAATCCGTAAGGTACTGGAAAGGTATCGAAGTAGATTTGCACAAAATACCCTGTATTTTCCTGCTGCAAGCCTGAGGGTAATCTCTTTATTGAGGTATTTTGATCTTTTTACTTACCTCTGCGAATTTTTTTTTGGTAGCGTGGGTTTGGTTACCTAAATTTGGTCCTTAAATTAAAATTCAAGAAACAAAATGTCCTATTTCTTTACTTCAGAATCTGTATCTGAGGGCCATCCCGATAAAGTGGCTGATCAGATTTCAGATGCCCTTATTGACCACTTTCTGGCCTTTGATCCTCAATCAAAAGTAGCTTGTGAGACCCTTGTGACTACCGGTCTTACCGTTTTGAGTGGCGAGGTGAAATCATCAGCTTATCTCGATGTACAGCAGATTGCAAGAAATGTGATCAATAAAATTGGTTATACCAAAGGGGAATATATGTTCGATGGCAATTCATGCGGAGTGATCTCGGCCATTCATGAGCAATCTCCTGATATCAACCAGGGTGTGGAGCGAAAAGATCCCGAAGAGCAAGGTGCCGGTGACCAGGGCATGATGTTTGGGTATGCCACCAATGAGAGTGAAAACTACATGCCTTTGGCACTTGACATCAGCCATATCATATTGCAGGAGCTGGCCATACTCAGGAGGGAACAAAAGCAAATACCCTACCTCAGGCCCGATGCCAAATCGCAGGTCACTATTCAGTATTCAGACGATAATAAGCCCGAAAGGATAGAGGCCATTGTAATCTCTACCCAACATGATGACTTCGATGAAGAAGAGGCCATGCTCAACAAAATCAAGGATGACATGATCAACATCCTGATGCCACGGGTTATTACCCGTTTGAAAAAGGAAAATCAGACCCTTTTTGGAAGCGATATAGCATACCACATCAACCCTACCGGAAAATTCGTTATCGGTGGGCCTCACGGAGACACCGGACTCACCGGACGGAAGATTATTGTAGATACTTATGGTGGAAAAGGCGCCCACGGTGGCGGGGCGTTCTCAGGAAAGGATCCCTCTAAAGTGGATCGCTCAGCAGCTTATGCTACGCGTCACATTGCCAAAAACATGGTCGCTGCCGGTATTGCCGATGAATTACTCGTGCAGGTATCCTATGCCATTGGAGTGGCAAAACCGATGGGTATTTTTGTAAATACTTATGGTACGGCAAAAGTGGCATTGACAGACAGCGAGATAGCGAAGAAAGTGGAGGGTATTTTTGATATGCGGCCCTATGCCATTGAGACCCGATTGAAGCTGCGTTCCCCTATTTATTCAGAAACAGCTGCCTATGGACACATGG
>JAOUKJ010000383.1 GCA_029882675.1 Cyclobacteriaceae bacterium | reverse complement strand
CTTACGGAGTAGGTCATGATCCCGGATTATTCATCAGGATTACTTGTGAGTAATCCGGGATAATTAACTTGTAAGGGGTTGTTTTTGAAAACCTTCCATTTTCCCACAATTCCCATGCTACTGGGGACTCCTTGCCTTCATTTCAGCTTTTTGCATCTTTTTTCACATCTAGACCTCCATCAAGCGTCCTCTCAATCAGCAAATGGTCATATTTTGAGTTTATATGCGTTTTGTTTGGCTATAAACAAGTTTGAATTAAAATAAACAAGAGTAATTATTTAGCTTTGGAAAAAGGCATTTGAAGTTAATCCCTTTTGTTTTGAAATAGTGTTATAGCTTTAGGCCTGCGTTATAAGTCATTTACGAATTGAAAACAGAAAACAAAATACTATTAATCCTTGATTTAGATGAAACCCTAATTCATGCAACAAGGTCAGAATTGCATAAAAAACCAGATTTTGTATATGCAGATTACAATGTATATATAAGACCAAACTTAAAATGGTTTCTCGAATGTATTCATCAACATTTTAAAATTGCAATATGGTCTTCTGCTGATGATATATATGTAGAAGATATTGTTGATAAAATAAAGCCTGATTCAGTAGATTTTGAATTTGTTTGGGGACGAAGTCGATGTACGACAAAGAGAAACTTTGAATTAGATGAATATGTTCATGAAAAAAGATTAAAAAAGATTAAAAATCAAGGTTTTTTACTTGAAAAAGCATTAATAGTAGATGATTCACCGGAAAAAACCAGGGATAATTTCGGAAATGTAATTTATATAGCACCATTTAAAGGGGAGATGCCTGACGATAGTCTGTTAAATCTTCATGAGTATTTAATGACGATAAAAGAAGTTGAAAATGTGCGAAAAATTGAAAAAAGAGGTTGGGAAAATAGAACATCTAACAATAATTAGAACTCAAAATCACGTGGACGCAGGATATCTCCGCTGATTTTCCCGAAGTGCTCCACTGTACCGCTAACGGAAAGTGTGGCAGGCAGGGGATTTTTTAGTCATTTTGTAATTTCAGTGTTTGGTGGTTTCATGACGAAGTATTGAGTTCGGAATTTTGGCCTGTACCGGAGTGCTTTTTCTTTGAGTGAAAATTTTCTGAATACTTCCTGATTGACTATAGAGTTGCGTTATTATCTTTAAGGAAATGGCAACAAGGGATACACACAATTTCTATAAAAAATTTCAGTTCATGGAAATTCCAAAACCAGAAATGTATATGGGAAGAGTAAGTCTAAAACCTATATGAGTAATATCGAAATTGAAATTGTAGAATTTTCCGACGAACGATCTGAACAAATCAAGACACTAAACTACGAGTGGCTTGAAAAGTATTTTCGTATAGAAAAGGGTGATGTTATTTCTCTTTCAAATCCGAAAGAACAAATTATTGAGAAGGGTGGTTTTATCTATTATGCAAAACTGAATAACGACACGCCAGCACTGCTTCCCATAAGTCAAGGGAGAGGCCATGTGCACTCTCCGTGGTCACGGGACGTATAAATCCGGCACTCCCGTGAATACAGGACAGCTGCACGCCACCTCTCTTCCCCGTACTGAAAAATTATTTGGATAAAAGGTTTTCCTTTTATCCAAAATCCAAAATTTTCGTGTTTTTCAGCACGCCCGGCTTATCCGCCATAAACAGATGGGGGTATGCTTCCTGTCGGTGTTGGAATCGCAATATCGAGTCCTTTGTGATCACTCCTTCATCGATATTAATGGCATTTTGTATGGTCTTATTTTTTTTCCAACCTTCGCGGCCCTGTACCACGCTTGGCAAATGCACAATAAGTGCCGCTGAAATAGATCTTGTGGCACTTTCCCAAAAATAACTGGGGGTATGGTCTACTGCGTAGTAATCTGTTTTGCCTACCTGGAAAATGGGATCCTTAAAAGTAGTTGGTTTTGCAAAATAAAAACCCATTCCTTCATCACAACTCACATCAATAATCAGGCTACCCTCTTTTAATTGAGGTAGCTCTCCTTCGTTGATAAAATTGAAAGGGTGATCGGTATCCTGATAGGTGCCATTGACGATGATGTCTGTTTCCTGAAGTAAATCGGCGAGTGGTAGTATTGATCCATCATGCTCTACTACGACAATTCGGGGTTCATTTTCTTTACCTTCACGTATACGCACATAATGCACGTCCAGTACTTCTTCACGTACCTCATGATCCGGTCGTTGAATACAAATGGTAATATCCCGAAAGCCATGTGCTTTGAGGGCGTATATAGCTCCGCGGCTTACCGCCCCAAAACTAAAAATAATAACCTTTCGCTGGTTTCCATAGTGGCCGTCAATGCCTTTGAGCTGTAGCGCATGGATCACAGCAGAGTAACCGGCCATTTCATTGTTCTTATAAAAAGTATGGCGTCCCATGATCCCTTGCGGTGACCAGACAAACATATCTTCAAAAGCAATCAACGTTTGTTTTTTTTCAATCGCTGTCTGAGTGACGTCTGTTTGTTGAACACAATGGGGATAACCCCAGACAACCCCTCCATCGCCCATTTCCTGAAAATCAGACAATACCGGTTTGGCAATGACCACCGCTCCAATATCGGCTAGTATTTTCTGCCGTGAGGCGACCCCTCCGGTTTGTGCAGCAAGGATAGCATCATCCATGCCAAAAGGGGCTCCATATCCCTCTTCGAAAATTAATTGTTGACGAATAGCCTGCGGCAGGCGTTGTAAATGTTCCGGATGAATAGGCACACGCCTTTCATCGATTTTTTTTGAAGTCCCGATGACTCCTAAAGTTAATAATTTTGTCATGTGATTTCCTGAGATTGTCAGGATATTAAAAACACTGCACGCCAATAGGGCGACTATGTGTTGCAATTGATATTAGCTGATGGCTAAAGGTCAGAAACCAGCCTTTTGTTTAGTTTCTAGTGGTTCATTTGAAAGGACTAACGCAGGTGACCATTGGCAATATTACCAGAGAAATGATAGCTACTAAAATCATTAATGGAGTAGTCCGCTGGTAAAGATACGCAATTAAACCGAATATTCCGAAGCGGGGACTGTTTAAGTCGTGTCTGTCTTTGCCTCCTGAAGATGGTTTTCTTCACCTCCCGCAAGTGCGGGCCCAATAGGGTTAGATTAATTATAACTGATTGCTAAAATGAAAACAGAAAGTTGTAAATCCTATTTCCCGGGCCGTGGGGGTAGGTATGAAGGGCAGGGGAAGTAATATATGCCCGATAATAGGGTTGAAATTTTAGGTGCCCAGCCGCGTTTTGCTTAATTTTGGTAAAAATAGCGATGGCCATGGATTTAAAACTTGCAGTATTGATCGACGGGGACAACATACCGTCTGCCTATGTAAAGGAGATGATGCAGGAAATAGCGAAGTACGGCAACCCTACGATAAAGCGTATTTATGGTGACTGGACAAAGCCCAACCTGGGGAAGTGGAAGAATATGCTCCTGGAAAATGCCATCACTCCCATCCAGCAATATGGTTATACCACAGGGAAAAACGCTACTGATTCGGCCATGATCATTGATGCCATGGATATCCTGTATTCTGAGAAAGTGAATGGTTTTTGCCTGGTCTCTAGCGACAGTGATTTTACCCGCCTGGCAACCCGACTGAGGGAAGCCGGGATGCAGGTTTTTGGCATCGGTGAGAAGAAAACGCCGGAACCTTTTATTGTAGCTTGTGATAAGTTTATCTATATAGAAATCCTTAAAAACCAGGAGGGGGAAAATGAGGCTGAAGTAACTGAACAGAAGGACACAGCTAAAAATAACCTGGATAAGATAACGCCCAAGGTGGTCAGGCTGATTGCTGCCAGCATTTCCGATTTAGCAGATGATGATGGCTGGGCTTTTTTAGGGGATGTGGGGAGTCTGATTCAGAAAAAACAACCCAATTTTGACTCCAGAAATTACGGCTTTCAAAAACTCACCCCTTTGATCAAGTCCATCAAAAATTTTGAAATTGATGAGCGTGACAGTTCTAAAGGCCGATCCAGGCTGATCTATGTAAGAATAAGGGAAAAACAGCCTGTTAAGACGAAAAGGAAGTAATTCTCAGGGGTCCACGAGAGGGTATCACTGCTTACAGCCTCCCTCTTTCTTTCCGATTGCACCACCCCTGACGAGATTTGGAGGAATTTTTACTGCCTTCCAGCTTCGGGATTTCACCTTCTACCTGTCCGCTGATTTCGAGCTTCCAGCTACCATGTTTCCGACTGCCGACTACTGCCTACTGCCTACTGCCTACTGCCTACTGCTTACTGCCTACTGCTTTTTTCTTGCTTTTATGATGAGTGTTTCCCCAAAGTAAATATTTTTCCCAAGCAGATCTTTTAAGATGGTCTTATTGATTACTCTTTGCTTAGGATCT
>JAOUKJ010000382.1 GCA_029882675.1 Cyclobacteriaceae bacterium | reverse complement strand
TTAAGTGTTTTTTTACTTCATTACTGGCAGGGACACATAAACAGCTGTTCCCCGGCCTACAGTAGATTCCAGTCTGATACTACCCTGGAGTTTTTCGATGATCTCATGAACAATATACAGTCCCAACCCCGATCCCTCTGTCTTATCATTGGCTCTGTAAAACATTTCGAACACTCTGGGCTGCAAATTTTCAGAAATACCTACTCCATTATCCCGAACCACTATATTGAGCTGGTCACCCCTACAATGAACATACACCTCTACAAATTGGATTTCTTTATCAAAGTCTGCATATTTATAACTATTAGTAATCAGATTATTGAGAAGTATTTTTATACGTATGGGGTCGACCCTGACTGTTGCACATCCCTCCACCTGAACTTCTGTTTGGATTCCGTCAGAAGTGTGTTTTATGCCCTCAATAATATCCACTATAGTATGCTCTAAATCAATTACTTCGGTTTCTATTTCTGTTCTTGTGTTTCTGGAATAGTGCAGAATATCGCGTATAAACTGTTCCAGCCGAAGCAGGTTATTATTGATCATTTCCAGGTATTCGTCAGGATCAGCATGCTCATCTGCCCTATATAATTTAATCAGACCCAATGTCGAATTCAAAGGTGTACGTAAATCATGAGAGACATGATACACGAAGTTATCAAGCTCACTATTGGTTTTTCTGAGCTCTTCATTATGGGAATTAACGACAGCTGTTTGTACGCTCACCAGTTTACTCAACCTTTTATTAATAAACCACTGGGCCAGCACCAACAACAAAAGAACCAGCATCCCCACACCCACCCAAACAATAACCTGGAAGGAAATTATTTCCTGATCACGATAATAATCCTCATAGAAAAAACCTTCCAGGCTTTTACTTTCTTTCAGGTAACCATATTTCACCAATTCGTCTTGGGTCATTTCCCAACGGCCTCTGTTATTATGTCCTATTTCAATGACATTCGGAAGCATAAGCTTTCTCATTTCTTCATATTCCCGGTTTAAGGCATGCATGCTCAACGTACTGTCATATTTTGAAATGATGAGTTCAGCCAATTTTCCGGGATTTTCCAAAGCATATTCCCAACCTCTCACTACCGCCCGCCTAAACGCCTCTACACGATGTGGATTGTTTTTAATTTCCCTTTCGGAAGTGAAGATGCACTCCCCATATAAATCCACACCATAGTCCAGGGGATATAACATGCGTATACTATCCGGCTCAGGCATATACCCAATATCTATGGATAAATTTAAAATGGCATCCACTTTATGGGTCAAGAAATCATCCAACACCCAGGTTGAATCGATAGCTGAAATTGAAGGATCTATACCCTCCTTTTTCATCATGAGGTACAATTCGGGATAAAAATGATTTCCCATCATTATTTTTTTCCCAAAAAGCCCATGAGGGTGCTTTATCCTGGAATTCTCAAACACATAAAATACGGCAGAACTATGCTGAAGCGTAGGCATCACCAATACAACCGGATTTCCATTTAATCTTCTCAAGAGCAAATCAGAATTGAGAATGCCGTAGGTTTTTGGGGTTTTCAGCACATATTCCAATTGTTTGTCAATATTCCTTATGACCTTCAAGTCTACAGCCAGCCCCTCCTCGGTAAAATACCCCTGATCAATCGCTGCATAAATACCTGCAAATTCAAACTGGTGATTCCACTTCAGACAAAATGTTACCGTATCAAGGATCTGAGCCCTTGCTATAAAAAATGTGGAAAGAAAAATGACCAGGGTGAGAAATATTCTCATCACTCCCAAATTAAATTTTTCCAGCAAACCTGTTATGCCAATTATAGTGCTGATACCCTTTTATTAAACTTAGATGACCAATTGTACTAAATAAACAACGGTAAATATACTTAAAAATATAAGTCCTGCAACTGCCAGGCGCTTTAACCATTTTGGTGGAATAAAATCTATGCCTACCTCCTTGGAAAAAATGACTTTATAATTCAGGAATCCGGCTAATGGAGCAATAACAAAGGAAATAATGGTAGCCAGATCCACCAGACTCTTGAGGGCATTCACAAATTGTGTAGCGACCAAATAGGTGCCCAACGTCAGGATAATTGTCCATACCACAAACTCTCTCTTAGACTCTTCTGACTTCCTGCCCAATAATAGCTTGGTAGCCCGCGCCATTGAACGGCTGTATCCATCCATCACCGCGATAGAAGTACTAAACATCGTACTAAAGGCTGCAACAGAAATAATCAGATAGCTCCATTGTCCGATAGAATTGGTATACATGCTGATCAACTGCTGCGCAAAGGTGGTTGAGTTATTTGAAAGGTCTGTTCCACTACCAAAGATCACCATGGCCCCCAAAGAGAGAAAAAAAACTGCGAGTACTCCGGATACCAGATATCCAATATTAAAATCGAGTAATGTCTCCTTTAACTTCGGATAATATCCCGTTTGCTTAATCCGTGCCTCCGTCCATAAGCTGGTCCAGGTGGACATGTCTACGGCAGTAGGCATCCAACCCATAAGTGCTATGATGAAAATGAGCCCGGAATTGCTAAATGGCTCCTTCGCTGCAAAATCCGGCACTTTTTCTATTGGCCCGTTGATCAACGCGCTGACAAAGGCCACAAGGGTAGAAATGACCAGCACAGTACCGATCACTTTAAGCAGGCTGTCCAGAAGATTGTATTTTCCGATTGTTAAAACCAAAGTGCTGATAATGAGCACCACCAACACCCAGGTGTCGGTGTCAAACCCCTTTATATTGAGCAGGTTACTGAGCAACCCGGCCGTTACAAAGGTAACCGCCGCTGTGACTATAAACATCGTGATCATGGTAACTATCGCAAACACCATAAGTATCCAACGGCCCTTTTTATAATAACCGTCCAGAATACTCACTCCCGTCGCACTCGTATAACGGGAAGCAAACTCAAAAAATGGATATTTGAAAAGGTTGGCCAGGATGACTACCCAAACCAGTGCAAATCCATAATCGGCTCCAGCCCTTGTAGATTGTACCAGATGTGAAACACCAATACAGGTACTCGCAAATAAAATCCCCGGCCCCAGTGTCTTTAAAAAGTTATTCCATTTATTATTCATATGCACATCGTTCAAAAACCAAAAATAAATAAAATTTTATGGTATCAAATATTCCCTAAAATCCGCAAGCTTATTTTTGGGATATAATAAAAAATGTTTTCAAGCCCCCACATGGGAGCTTAAAAACGCTAATAAGGCAAATTTTGGCACCCCGAAAAGTCCGTGCAATAAAATTTGCGAATATTAAGTTCTTCATTTTTTTAATTAAATGTAATTAAACTAGAGGTTAACGCTGGATAAAAAACTTTTATTTCAGCTTAAATCCACCTGCGCACTTAAGATATTCATAATGGCATTTTTCATGCCCTTTTGTCATTATATTAGCAAAATATTAACATTATCATGTCATTATGTCTGTTTTCTGAAACGACACGCACATGAAACGTCCTTGGCACAGTTTTGAAGGTATAGCTTTTAACAACATAAAATGATGTTTTACTGATAAAAAAAATAGCTATGAAACTCGTAAGGTACAACCCGCTAAATGACTACGCACCAGCAAACTGGGGATCATTTCTCAACAACTTTCTCACTGACGAATACGAAAGTGACTCAAAACTGAGCAAGTTTGCCCCTAATGTTGACATTGCCGAAACCGAAAAGGCCTATGAAATTCACGTGGCCGTGCCCGGCATGAAAAAAGAAGACTTTCACATCGACCTGCAAGAAAAAACACTTACTGTAAGTGGGGAAAGAAAGTGGAAGGAAGAAGAAACAGCAAAAAATTTCCATCGGGTAGAGACGCAATACGGATCATTTTCCCGGTCATTTAATGTTCCCGACAATGTGAATGCCGAAAAAATAAGCGCCGCCTACAACAATGGAATTTTGGAAATCGAACTTCCCAAGGATGCTAAAAAGGAATTAAAATCCACCATTAAGGTAAGATAGTTTGGGTTAGGTTGAGGTCATGCCTTTCGGCATGACCTTTTTTTATTCATTTCCGCGTTGCGTCATTATTGCATTATTTCATATCTTCCGGCCTGGTTTTTAAAACAAAATCCAACAAATGCAATTAACAACGCTTTTTCTTCAGCAATTGGCCGAAAATACAACACCCGAATGGCTATTGTTTCTGGGAAGGTTTCACCCCATCATCCTCCACTTGCCCATAGGCATGCTCATACTGGCCTTCCTCTTTGAACTCCTTTCCCGTTTTGAAAAGTATATCAGCCTTTCGGTTGCCGCCCGACTGGGATTACTGCTGGGAAGCATTACTTCTGTTATCACTGCCCTTTTCGGATATTTCCTTTCCCTGGAAGGCGGCTATGACGAGACGTTATTATTTTGGCACCAATGGTTGGGCATCATCGTGGCGCT
>JAOUKJ010000381.1 GCA_029882675.1 Cyclobacteriaceae bacterium | reverse complement strand
GCCGAAATAATTCATGGTTTACTCAGGTAAGAAGTTGACAGGCAATATAGACAAGCAATTTTCAGGATATATAACCTTCCTTTGTCGCAATTTTTATGAGTTCAGAAACGTTTTTCGCGTTGAATTTATGCAGCAGGTTTCTTCGATAGGTGTCAACGGTATGTTTGCTGGAATTTATTCTATTCGCGATCTCATTGGTTGTGCAACCTTCACCCAATAAAGGGAGTATTATTTTTTCCTTGTCCGAGAGAAAGAAATCCCCGAAATCAACACTTTGCTGTATCTTATTCACCATTTTATTCGCTACCTCAAGGCAGAAATACGATTCCCCATGAAGTATTTTGTCAATGGCTGTTAAAAATTCTGCACTTTCGGCATTTTTCATCAGGTAACCGTCAGCGCCAGCCATTACTGCATTATTTATATATCCAATTTGGTTATGCATGGATAGAATTAAGACCTTTACGTCAGGAAACTGTATTTTTATTTGTTCGGTGGCTTTAATGCCGTCCATTATGGGCATATTGATGTCCATAATGACCATATCTGTAGGTTTTATTTTCAGAAGATCCAATACCTCTTTTCCGTTGGATGCAAAACCTATAACTTCTATATAAGGGGCGGCTTTGAGCAATGATACCAATCCTTCACAAATAATTTGATGGTCATCGGCCAGGACTACCTTGTACTTTATATCTTTCATTATTACAGCAATAGTTATTAGCTAAGTTACCAAATTACCTAAATTCGGCAAGCGTATATTAGGTATTAAAGAAAAAGATGTTTTCCCGCCCACGGGGGTGGGAAAACATTTAAAATATTTTTTTTTTTGGTGTACTTGATTAATTGAGTAACCTTTAGATTAAAAACGGCATATTCGGTTATATTTATAGCATTATTAAATGTTTATAAAAGCCGCCTGCGGATTTAAGGAAATTATATAAATTTAGTGCACTTTAATAATGATTCGTAAAATTTTCAATCCGGATGATTTTGCCATTGATCCGGGCACCCAAACCTGTCCAGCATACTTTTTTTAGGTCGTTACAAACAAACCAAACAAGGACATGTCAAGTTTTTTGACAATCTCCCTGAACCACACCGTGTATTTTTCAGGCTCCTTTTCAATGGCCGATTTGAGTTTGTGATAACTGACATACGCATATTCTTCGACCTCCTTTGTGTTGATTTGGGGCAATTGATCCGATAGGCAGGAAAATACGTAATCAAATTCGTATTCGGTTAAGCCATTTTTAAATTGGTGTTTATAAATAAAATGGTATTCCAATTTTAGAACTCCTGTAATTCCCATTTCATGCTGTAGCCGGTTAACTGCTGATGAAAATGCATCTTCACCGGGTCTTGGATGACTGCAACAGGTATTTGACCATAATCCCCCCGAATGATATTTATCGCTGGCTCTTTTT
The DNA here is from genome assembly GCA_029882675.1 of Cyclobacteriaceae bacterium. GTDB lineage: Bacteria > Bacteroidota > Bacteroidia > Cytophagales > Cyclobacteriaceae > JAOUKJ01. The sequence continues at coordinate 2,989 of JAOUKJ010000381.1, read as the reverse complement.
TGGATCAGAATTTCTCCTTTACTGTTAATTACCATAACAGAAAAAGCACGATGAAGATGACCAACACGATGAGCTTCTAATTTCTCCATCGTACCAATGACTTCATCGCGCTCATTGACAAGGACTACGTGGTTGTTATTCATTGTTGCAAATTTCGTTCATCCTGAAGATTTCACGAAAGGATTATCAATAATTTTACCCAGGAGTCTGTTTAATGACCAACTATTTAATATTGTAGTACTTCTTGTAGTTTTTTACGTGCGTGATATATCCTGTTTTTAACTGTTCCCAGGGGAATATCTAATTTTTCAGCGATTTCTTCATAGCGGTATCCCTCCGTATGCAACTCGAAGGGTTCTCTGTATTTTGATGATAAGGCCTTAACCGATGCTTCCACATCATTGTATTCGGCGGCTTTATCTGGTCGGTGAAAAGTGTAGTTGTCAGCCTGGTTCAGATAATACATATTCTCAGACTGATCCTGTATCTCGTTTTTACGCTTTGCTTTGCGGTAGTTATTAATGAAAATATTTCGCATGATGATGTACAACCATCCCTTGATGTTCGTGCCGGGTTTAAATTTACTCCTGTTATTAAGTGCTTTAAGGATTGTTTCCTGCACGAGGTCTTTAGACTCATCGTGATCCAGTGTAAATCTGCGTGTTAGATAGGTGAGGTTAGACGACTCACTGACAATCTGATGTTGAAATTCCATTGCTGTCATAATTAAAAGGTTTAAGGGTTGAACATAACTAAAGCCGGGATCCATGGAAAAGCCTGATTCTTTGTGTAGATTATGCCTTCATCCACTTCACTAATTCTTTATTTTCATCAGCTAACTTACATGGTGTATGTTGTAACATGAAATTAAACCGACCACTCTCAAAGAGTATCTGTTGAATTGCAGTTGACCACCGATGAACGGTTAATTCGGATATTTATTTGAGAATGAGGACAAAAGCACCCCAATAGTACGGGTGCGATTTTTCCTCTTTTAGCAGCTTTTGAGCTTGCAGGAAAGATTTTCTAATGTCATTTGTTCTTACCCAGGATGAGTAAAACAAGGTCATGAGCTTTTGAGTGGCTTCGTCATCAACTTTCCATAGACTCATGATAATGGCCTCGGCACCGGCCACCAGAAATGAGCGTTGAAGGCCATAAACCCCTTCACCGGCCTTGATATCACCCCGGCCGGTCTCACAGGCACTTAAAACAACCAGTGAGGTGTTATCTAATGAAAGGTTCATGGCTTCAAAGGCCGTTAATATACCATCATTACTTCCGCTGAGGTCTTCGTGTGTGGTGCCTGAAACAGTAAACCCAGCACCTGAAAAGAGGAGTCCGCTTCTGAGTAAAGCATTTTCACTGGCCCGCTCGGTATTTATGCCAAATACCTTTGAATTTGCGTTGTTAATGTCCTCCAGGAAAAAGCCATGAGTAGCGATGTGAATGATGTTTTCTCCCTGTAGTTGTTTAATGCGTTGTTCACTGGCGACATCCTCCAGCGCAGTTGATGTTTTATACTTATGAACAGATAGTAATTTGCTGATATTTTCGATTTCATTTAGAGTGCCTGGCAAAGGAACTATTTTTCCGTCTCCCCCGTAATTGGGGTAACCCAGTAAAAAAGCTGTTTTGTTATCTGTATGATTTATTATTTCTTTTAATTCGGGCAAAACCCTGGAATTACTCACAATAGTCATATTGTACTTATCAACAACGTACCCTTCGTCCGGAGAATACAGGGTATTTAAATTTATTTGATTATAAATGCCATCCATTGAAACATAAAGCTCTTTTTTATTACCAAGTGACGTATTAATCGGTTGCCAAAACTGCTTGAAGGAATATTCATCTTCCATCTTGTTTTTTATCGCATTGTTGTAATACTTGTAATATCTTGATTCCAGTTGGTTGCCATTGTTTAGTACGACAAGTTGTGGATATTTCTTTTCCCGGGTAAGTACTAAAGCGGCATAGAGCACCTCATCTGTAGACCGGTTTGAAAACCGGTTGATATGAATAATTTCTACAACGGCTTCATCCTCTGTCAAAACCGATTGCACGTCCTTAAATATTATTTTGTTTTGCTGTGTACCTTGATTAAACAAGGCTGAATGTTCAGAGAGGTATTTTTCTGACTCATTGGAAGCTTTTTCCAGGGAATCGATGTTAATATTTTCCTCCAACAAATCTTCTTTACTATAGGTATAGTATGTCGCCAGGGATTCCTTTTGATCCAGCCAGTCATTGTATATTTGTTTGAGTTCTTCATCTGTACCGGTGAGGATTGTGTTTTTTATTTTATTTCCGGCATTTAACAGAATAGCCTTTGTGGCAATATGATTGTTGTACATCGCGGAGAGAAGTTCAGGAAAGTCAGTATGTGCGTCAAGTACAAAAGAATAGTACCGTTGAAATCGCGGTCTTATTTTATTCCAGAATTTACCCTTTTCTGATTCACTCATGGGCATAAAGTAATTGTCAATGAAATCCAGTGTTTTTGACATCACTTCATGATAAAGCGAAATGCTCTGATTAATTTCGCCGCGCTTCCAAAGTATAATGGCCAGGTCTTCCTGCGATTGAATATAGTCGGGGTGTTCTTCCCCCAACATATTTTTCCGAATACGGAGGGCACTTTGCAATAGGGGATATGCATCATCATATCTGCCCTCTGCCCTGTAAAAGTTACCCAAATCACTGTATGTTGATGCCGTTGACGGACTGTTTTCACCCAGGCGGGATTTGTAAATATCTGCCGATTTAATCAATAACTGTTCTACCTGTTCCGGTTTGTCCATTTCCAGGTATAACGCCGCCAGATTACGTAACAGGTGAGCGTAATCGGGATGGTTTTCGCCCAGCCGTTTTTTCTTCAGTTCTATTGCATTAAGGTATATTTTTTCAGCATCGTCATATTTCTTCATGTCCTGATAGAGCAGGGCCAGATTGATCAGCAAACGTTGATAATTGGTTGATTTTTCTC
>JAOUKJ010000672.1 GCA_029882675.1 Cyclobacteriaceae bacterium | reverse complement strand
ACTGGACAGCGGATTGATCGTATTTATTGTCTGTGACCGCGGTGACCGGTATTTGAGCTCGGATTTATTTGAAGGGTAGGAAGAGAGATTATAGACCTTACTCGTGAAGAAATGGATGGGGGAGACGGAAGGGAGTGGTATTCCCTTTTTAATATTGTCACCTTGCTCCGAGCCTTCAACGATATTTTTATAGATAAAATCGTTTAAGGCTCAAACCCCGCAATTGCGGGGCAAAAATCGTAAATCTTCTTTCGTATTTACAGCGACTTTTTAGATTGTTAATTCCAACATCATTCAAAAATCTGATATCATAACTATTATAGATGATATCCACATATCAAATATGTATTTTTAATAAGTAGCTATATGTAAAATGTACTACTTATAAACTATAGTTAAATCCAAAGCTGAGCGCTTTTCGCGCATAAGGAATATATTTGTCGCGATTGGTGAATTTATACATCAAACAAGTACCTGCCTTGATGGTAAATTTCATTCTGTTTGCACCCAGCCGTGTAAAGAGCCCGGGCTCCAGTAAAAGACTGTTGTCTTTGTACGTGCTGTATTGGCTGCCGTCAAAGTTTAACGAGTAGAAATTACGGTCTGTAAAATTGGACCTAAAAAGGCCGGTTTTTAGTCCAAAGCCAAAATCTGCCGCCCGGTCAGAGGAACTTAAACTACCAAAGTTCATCTGAACAAAATACTGTTGATAATTCCCGTACAAATTTCCGGGGTGGGCGTCTAGGTATGCATCTCCATACCCATATCCATAACCACTGTAAAGTTCTGCTATTTTATTGTTCTCGAAGGATTTAAAGACTCCCACTGCTCCCTGAAAATAATGATTTTCATCGGGCCCATAGCTGCCAAAAGCCTGCAGGGCTATATGTTCAGTCAGGCCATAGGCTACAGAGCCATGTACTGAAATCCCAGATGACAGTCCTGCATCAATGCTTAAATCCTTTTTGTGGTTTATCAGGGGAATGTCTACGGTCTGTGGATGATAAACGCAGCCGGTGAAGATAGCTGACATGGCCATTAGTTTTAGTACGGTACGCATAATCTTTAGGTTAGTAATTTTATAACGCTAACGGTGATCACTTATTTTATGTAATTACCGGTATTTCTGACATTGTTGTTCTTATTGAAATTTACTTCGAATCCGGATAAATTGTAATTCTTCCATACCGGGAATTTCCCCCTTACAATTTAAATTGGCCGGGTTTCGGGCAACAGAGAAAGAATGCCCCCAACTAAAAGAAAAAGCAGGAGGATAATTTGGAATGGTTTTTTCATTTCTTTGAAAAACAGTTAGTTTCTATTCACTTTATTTAGCCCTACTTTTTTTAAATAAGAAGTTCCTTAAAGGCGAGGGGGAAGTATAGTAAAGATAAATAAAATAAATTTTATTATATTACAGCATCTCATAAACCATTAATACAACAAACTCCCTTGAAAGCTTTAAAGTGCTGTATCCCGATAGTGTTTTTTACAGGGCTTTTATCTATTGTTGCCCAAACCTCCTTTGCCACTCATCTGAAGGCGGGTGAAATTAGTATAGCACCTGTAGATTGCAATACGAATACTTTCCTGGTCACCATGCGTGTCTATCTCAATAGCAGTAGTCCTATAGTCTTTGGAGAGGGAAGCCTGGACTTTGGTGATGAAACACCAGGTTTGAAAGTGCCCCAAATGGAAGGGATTTTGGTTGATGGATATAATAATGTGAAAATGGTATTGTACGAAGTGGAGCATCAATTTGCGCGTACGGGAACATTTACGGTAACCTATACAGAATCAAACCGTAATGGTGGCGTGCTGAATATCAATAATTCAGTGTCAACACCTTTTATCCTGGAAACCCGACTTTTGGTTGACAGTGGCCTTTGCAACAGCACTCCCCGCTTGACGGCCCCACCCATTGATTTTGCCTGTACTTCGGCTGCATTTTTTCATAATCCGGCGGCCTTTGATCAGGAAGGTGACAGCCTCACTTATGAAATGGCAGTACCTAAAAAAGCCATCAAAGATAATGCAGATGGCTATCAACCCCCCAACAGCGAGGCCTTTTATACGCCCTACGGCATTGCTTATAGCCAGGCCAATGAATCGGGTACGGGCTCCCCTACTTTTTATATCACCGGCAATGGCACACTGGTCTGGGATTCCCCCGGTGCCCAGGGCGAATATGTGGTAGCTATTAAAATCACGGAATGGCGAAAGGTAGGTGGTACTTGGCTAAAAATGGGCCATGTAGTGCGCGACATGCAGATTGTAGTGCAGATCTGTGATCCCAACAATCGACCTGTGCTCACCCTCCCTGAAGACCTGTGCGTAGAAGCCGGGACAAAGATTGAGTTTGAGGCACTGGGCATCGATCCCGATTC
>JAOUKJ010000752.1 GCA_029882675.1 Cyclobacteriaceae bacterium | reverse complement strand
GATTCGCACCGTGTGATGCTCGAAGCGTTTGCCGGGGCATTACAACTGGCTGAAAGTGCAGCTACTATACAAGGCGATTCACTCTGGCAGAAAACCAGCTACCCTGTCGATTCGGCCCGGGCCCTGTTTTCATGGCAGACTACCTGTGGGCACATCAGAAAACAGCCCTACCTGATCACCTTTAAGATTCGCGATTTAAGCCCCTTTAATAAAATTCTAAGTACTACTTTTAAGACCCTGCGGATTACTGTAATACCTCCTGTTCCACAATGGAAAAATGTAGTGCTTGATTTTCAAAACAAGGTCACTTTGCTCGATTGGGACTTGATGACCTGTGCCGCCGATGCCGCCGCCCTTGAGGTGTGGCGCCGTACCGGATATGGAGAAGAATGGGCAATGGATTGTGGTGCAGTGCCCTCCTATGCCGGATTTATAAAAAAAGGAGTGCTCAATACAGATGAAATACATTTTGAAGACCGGGATCTGGATCCCGGAGCCAGGTACTGTTACCGGCTGACCTACCGGTATCCCCTGCCGGGTGGTGAAGTGCTGGCCGTCTCCAGAGACACCTGCATTGGGCCGGTGGTGGTCGATGCCCCCGTGATGACCCACGTTACTGTTGATTCCACCCACCAGGACGCAGGCATGATCAAGGTAGCCTGGACACACCCCTTTGACCTGGATCCCCTGTATTTTGGCAGAAAATACCGATATGCTGTATACCGTTCCTACGGCTTTGAAGGCAATGAACTCCGCCACATTACAGACACATATGATACCGTTTACGTGGATAAAAGCCTCAATACCCTTGACAGTATTTATTCCTATCAGGTGATCCTGTATTCCGAAGACGCCTCTTCCGTTTCACCGCAGTTTCCCATAGACACCAGCGCAGTGGCCTCACAGGTACGTTTGGAAATTCCCGCCGGAAAAACACCCGTACCATTGGCGTGGCAAGTGAAGACACCCTGGAGCAATACACTACCTGCCCAGCCCTGGCACTCTATCTTTCGCCGGGAAGAAGGTGCCTGGCCGGTGGATCCGACTGACAGCGTAAATGTCATTATCAATGAAAAGTTTGCCTATACTGACAGTACTTTTTTGATAAAAGGCCGGGAATATTGCTACCGCATATTGACCCGGGGGGGGTACGGAAATGTGCAGATAAAAGAACCCCTGCTCAATTATTCCCAATGGGCGTGTATTATCATCCCGGATACTATTCCACCACCTGCACCAACAATTATTTCAGAGCAGCAGGATTGTGCGGCCTGGCTGGCCAAAACGGATTGTGAGGTCAGTGTTTTTTCCAATGAACTCAGGTGGACGGCAGTATCGAATGAACCCCGGGAGGTCCCTTATATGGAGTACCGGGTTTATTACAGCCGGGACGGACAGGCCTTTGAGCTGATCGCTTCGGTGCAGGACACTTTTTATGTGCATTCGGGATTGCCGGAAATCAAGGGTTGCTACCGCGTGACGGCTGTTGATGGAAGCGGCAATGAAAGTTTGCCGGGTCTGCCATACTGCTTCGAAAATTGCCCGGCCTATTACCTGCCAAATGTGATTACCCCGGGCCTGGAGGACGGGTGCAATGATGTATTTAGCGCCTATGGACAGTCGTCTGGTGATTGTGGGCAAAATGAAACCGGTTTATGTTCCCGATTTGTTAAAAGCGTGAAATTCAGCGTTTTTAACCGGTGGGGTAAAATAGTCTATCAGTATAGTTCAGGCATCGATGGCAACATCTATATCGACTGGGACGGCCGTGATCAACAGGGTAAGTTTCTGTCTTCCGGGGTTTATTACTACCAGGCCGACGTAACGTTCAGTGCGGCATCCCATAAAACGGGACAGCAAGTGTATAAGGGTACGGTGATGGTGATGTGAATTCTGATAGAACCAAGAAGAAAAACCGGAAGAAATAAAGGGAATCATTGATCCGGACTTTTGTCGGAAAATGTGCCTTTCAAAGAATATTGGTATTACTCTTCATAGCAACTGGTGGTCATCAGAAGTAATACCAAAGCCG
>JAOUKJ010000380.1 GCA_029882675.1 Cyclobacteriaceae bacterium | reverse complement strand
TCATGGACCAAACATATTGGAAGAGGCCCCGGAGCATATCAAGCAGCTCCACATGACACAACCTCTTCTCAGAAATTCCAGCTTGTATAAGGCTAAAAATATTGAAAGTTACGGGTATAAACACGTTGAAATAGATGCGGTATTTAATGCCGATGGAGAACCCGGACGACTGGAAGAAGGGATTGACCAATTATGCCAAAAGGCAGAAGAAGCGGTAAATGATGGGAATCAAATTATTATATTATCTGATAAAAATATTTCGCGGCATACGGCGCCTATACCTTCGTTAATTGCTACCGGAGCCGTGCATCATCACCTGATCAACAAGCGGATCAGAAACAGGGCATCCATTGTGATTGAAGCTGGGGATATTTGGGAAACACATCATTTTGCGACCGCTATTGGGTATGGTGCCAGTGCTATCAACCCGTATATGGCCCTGGAAACTATCCTTAAAATGAATAGGGATGGTAAAATAAAAGGTGATTTTACCGATGACCAGGCGCTGGATCGTTATAAGTCAGCCATTGGTTACGGGCTTCTGAAGATCCTGTCAAAAATGGGTATCAGCACGCTTCAATCTTATCAGTCTGCACAGATTTTTGAAGCTGTTGGACTGGGCAAAGAAGTTATTGAGAAATGTTTTAAAGGAACAGTGAGCCGACTGGGTGGTGCTGATTTTGACGGACTGGCCAAAGAGGTATTACTTAACCATCGCCAGGCATATCCTGACAATCGGGTTGAAGCAAACATCCTTCCTCAGGGAGGAATATATCAATGGAAACAGCGTGGTGAAAAACACCTGATCAATCCGGATTCCGTTCACTTACTACAAAAATCCACCAGGCTCAATGACTTTTCACTGTATAAGAAATATGCAGCCAATGTGAATGACCAGACTTCACAGCTGATGACCATTAGGGGTTTGTTGAAATTTAAAAAGCGAAAATCCATCCCTTTGTCAGAAGTGGAGCCTGTAGAGAATATTTTAAAGCGGTTTGCCACCGGTGCCATGTCTTTTGGATCCATTTCGCACGAAGCCCACAGCACACTGGCCATTGCCATGAACCGCATTGGCGGAAAGAGTAACAGTGGCGAAGGGGGAGAAGATGAAATACGTTTTACTGTAAAACCCAACGGCGATACCGAACGGTCCTCTATTAAGCAGGTGGCCTCAGGCCGGTTTGGTGTGACGAGCAACTACCTGACTAATGCCGATGAGCTACAAATTAAAATGGCTCAGGGCGCCAAGCCCGGTGAAGGAGGTCAGCTCCCCGGACATAAGGTAGATGACTGGATAGGCAGAGTAAGGCACTCTACACCAGGAGTTGGGCTTATTTCACCCCCTCCACACCACGATATTTATTCTATTGAAGACCTCGCCCAGCTCATTTATGACCTGAAAAATGCGAATCCTTCGGCACGTATCAATGTAAAACTCGTTTCTGAGGTAGGAGTTGGCACTATCGCTGCCGGGGTATCCAAAGCGAAGGCAGAGGCCATCCTGATTGCTGGCGCTGATGGCGGCACCGGAGCCTCACCAATAAGCTCTATAAGGCATGCGGGCCTTCCCTGGGAACTTGGGCTTTCCGAAGCTCATCAAACCCTGATCATCAATAACCTACGTAGCCGGATTACATTACAAACAGACGGTAAACTCATGACAGGACGAGACATCGCCATAGCGGCACTGCTCGGCGCTGAAGAGTGGGGGGTATCAACAGCGGCCCTTATCGTAGAAGGTTGTATCATGATGAGGAAATGTCACCTGAACACCTGTCCTGTAGGCATTGCCACTCAAAATAAGGAGCTCAGGAAATTGTTTACGGGCAACCCGGATCATGTGGTTAATTTCTTCACCTTCCTGGCAGAGGATCTGCGGGAGATTATGGCTGAGCTGGGTTTCAGAACAGTCAACAAAATGATTGGACGAACCGATGCCCTGGAAGTAAGAGACGATGTGGAGCACTGGAAATTTAAAACGTTCGATTTGAGCCCTATTCTGCACAAGCCTGTGGTGCCAGACAGCGTAGGTGCATACAAGCAAATGGATCAGGATTTTGAACTGGAGAACACACTTGACCGGAAGTTGATAGAAACGGCCAAACCCGCATTGGAAAATGCCAAACCGGTAGAGGCACGTTTCGAAATTGAAAATATCAATCGCACGGTGGGGGCAACCCTGTCGCACGAAATATCCAAAAAATACGGAAGCCCCGGATTGCCGGATGAAACACTGAAGTTCCATTTTAAAGGATCAGCCGGACAGAGTTTTGGGGCCTTCCTCACCAAAGGGGTTGGTTTCTACCTGGAAGGAGAGGCAAACGATTATATCGGCAAGGGGCTGTCAGGAGGTACAATAAGTGTTTTTCCAGACAAAGAAGCTACTTTTGTGCCTGAAGATAATATCATTGTAGGTAATGTGGCGTTTTATGGTGCTACGGGTGGCAGGGCTTATATACGGGGACAGGCAGGTGAAAGGTTTTGCGTCAGAAACTCAGGTGTACAAGTGGTCGTAGAGGGTATTGGCGACCACGGGTGTGAATACATGACAGGCGGCCGGGTAATTGTACTGGGAGAAACAGGTAAAAATTTCGCAGCGGGAATGAGTGGAGGCATAGCTTATATCTTCGATCCCCAACGACATTTTGCAAAGCATTGTAATATGGGAATGGTCATCTTCGACCAGATGGATCTTGATGATGTCGCCACCCTTGAAACGTTGATCAAAGGACATTTTCAACATACGGGTAGCACTGTGGCCCGTGATATTCTGGATGACTGGCAATACAACCTGGCTTCATTTATCAAAGTGATGCCCAATGATTACCGCAATGTGCTGATCGGACAAAAACAACATAAGGAAAAAGCAGCTATATAAGATGGGACAAAAAGACGGATTTCTGAATTTTAAGCGGGAAACACCCAAGGAACGAAAGCCTGAAGACCGCATAAAAGATTATAAGGAGATATACCGGGGATTTTCTGAAGAGAAAATCAGACGGCAGGCAGCGCGTTGTATGGATTGCGGCATCCCCTTTTGCCATAATGGTTGTCCCCTGGGAAATATTATCCCTGATTTTAATGATGCCGTATATAATGGCGACTGGCAATTGGCCATTGAATTGTTAAAAGACACCAATAACTTCCCGGAATTTACAGGACGGATATGCCCGGCCCCATGTGAGGGCAGCTGCGTATTAGGAATAAATAAACCCCAGGTGACCATTGAGCTGATTGAAAAGCTGATTGTGGAAACAGCTTATGAAAAAGGATTGATTAAACCTGAGCCCCCGCAAGTGCGTACGGGAAAAACCGTGGCCGTAGTAGGTTCCGGGCCCGCAGGACTTGCCGCCGCTGACCAGCTCAATAAAGCAGGACACCTGGTTACTGTTTTCGAAAGAGACGACCGGTTGGGTGGTCTTTTGCGTTATGGAATTCCTGATTTTAAGCTGGAGAAATGGGTCATTGACCGTCGTACTGCCATTATGGAGGAAGAAGGAGTTACATTTAAACTAAACGCCAATGTCGGGGAAAATGTAAATCCACAGGAATTAATTAACAGGTATGATGCTGTAGTATTATGTGGAGGCTCCACTATACCACGCGACCTGAACATACCCGGAAGAGATCTTAAAGGCGTCCATTTTGCGATGGAGTTCCTTACCCAGCAAAACAAACGCGTGGCCGGCGATACCTTTAGTGAAAATGAAACGCTTAGTGCCTCAGGTAAAAATATTGTGGTGATAGGCGGTGGGGATACAGGCTCTGATTGCGTAGGTACTTCCAATCGTCACGAGGCTAAATCAATCACACAGCTGGAATTACTGCCTAAACCTCCGGAAGATCGTACAATGACCAATCCATGGCCTGAATGGCCGCAGATATTGCGTACTTCCAGTAGCCATAATGAAGGGTGTGAGCGTTATTGGTCAGTACTCACCGAAGAATTTATTGGCGATGAGGATGGCAACCTGAAAGCACTGCGGTTGACTGATATTGAGTGGTATGATGATAATGGACGGAAAGCATTTAAAAAACAAGAAGGAACTACCCGTGAAATACCCTGTGAAATGGTGTTTCTGGCTATGGGCTTTGTCCATCCGCAGAAAGAAGGTATGCTTGCGGCGTTGGGTGTGGAACTTGACCAGTACGGTAATGTGTCCACCAAAGGATATGCTACCTCAGTGAATAAAGTATTTGCCGCCGGAGATATGCGCCGCGGACAGTCATTGGTGGTATGGGCTATTTCAGAAGGCCGTGAGGCCGCTCGACAGGCTGATGAGTTCCTTACGGGAAAGCAATCTATGCTCAAATCAAAAAACAATACTTTGGTGGGCATGTGATAAGGTTTGAGATAATAGAAGAGGCTGTCTCAAAAGTATCTGAGTGGTCTGAAATCATATAAAGCAATCAATATTTCTTATAT
>JAOUKJ010000023.1 GCA_029882675.1 Cyclobacteriaceae bacterium | reverse complement strand
ATAATGCTGTCTTCTGACTTCCGTCATTCCACATAGACAAAACCATGCTCATCCATATACCCCATTTCAGAAGTAACGAGCCAGTCTCCCTCAAAGGTGTATTTTTCGCGGAGTGTTTCAGAGTCTACAGACGCTCCGCATATCATAAGTTGTCCGCGTTCACCGGGATCGCACATCACACCGGGCCTTTCAGGATTCACAAACTTTATGGCTACACCGGGCAAAGGCCGTCCGTAACTGCCATTGACAGAGCCCTCCTGGACCAGCTTTTTGCCGGCTACATCTGTTCCTTCAAAATCTGGCGTATTGATGGCGAGGGTAAGTCCCGTTTCTATCAGGCCGAGGCTTTCCCGCACTTCTACCTGATGCTGTTGACGCAGAGCTAATTTTATCTTTTCATCAAGTCTTTCCCGTCCTGTAATGACCTCCTTTACCGTGGCCCACGCTTCGGGCGGCATCTGGTGGTACAGGTTTTCCAACAGGTCGCGATATATCAGTAAATAATTGATCTTTTTATTTTGAATAGTATGGGAAATTGCAGCGATCTGATCACCTTCGGGCAAACATATCGTCATACCAAAATACAGGGGCAGCCAAAGTTTATACAAATTTCCAAAAGAAGAGTATAAAGGCATTTGTGCGTAGATCCGTTGTCCGACAGGCTTTTCAAAAATATTCATCATCGCCTTGAGTATAGCCAGGAAGTTTTCATGGGTATACTCGTTTCGTTGCCATTGTCCTTCTTCGTTTTTAGAAAAAAAGACCCCACATACACTGGTTTTAAGCACCGTATGGCCTTTAAATCCCGCTGCTTTTTTCTCCAAAATTTCCCCTATTGCGTATTGAATATTGCCGTACTTTTCAAGCCGCTGTCCTTCATCATGTACCAATGGGGGAGTACCTTGTCTTTGCAATACGGTGGCTACTTCTTCATCACTCATTTCGGGAGGCAGGTGGACAATGCTTTTGCCGGCCAGCGTAAGGGCTATATTGATCAGTATGTAATTTTCAGTTTCTACGCACCGCATGGCCACTTCCCGTGAAGGAATAAAATGTAATTTTTTCGCCAATGAAAGAGCGCGCCGACGCAGTTTGATGAAACTCCAGGCCGATTTATCCCCTGACAGGACAAAGTCCATTTTATCAAACTCTTTCATTGTTTTAAGTGCAAAATAGCCAAGTGTATGATGAGGCAGAATCCTGTCTCTGAAAGTTAACGTATTCAGGAGCTGTACCTCATGGCGTAAAGTAAATGCACTGCTGTCGTAGGTAGGCTTTCCAATCCGAACGGTAATCCTTTTCCTGAAGGCCTGCCATCCGGGCTTAATGGGTTTGGAGCTGAACAACGGAAAGGCGAATGGCGTGTCCTTTACACCATCCATATGTACGGGGATTATGGGAACATTTGTGTCACGAGCTATATGCTCAATGCCCTTTTTAAACTGTAGTAAATGACCTATACGACTAATTTGTCCCTCTGGAAAAATACAGACCACATGACCATCGTTCACTTCTTTTCTACACAGGTTATTAAATTCTTCAAGCTTTTCTTTATCCAGCCGGGATGAAATAGGCACCATGTTCAGCTTTTTCATCAGCCAGTGCCATAAAGGATACTCATATACTTCGCGCTTCATCACAAAACGCAATTGACGGTAAACTGAAGCGACGATAAGGAAAGAATCGGCCATAGAGATGTGATTTGCCACAAGCAGGGCTCCGCTTTTTGGCGGTATATTTTCTATGCCCCGCACATCCAACCTGAAATAAAAACGTACCATGAGCCAGGCAATAAACCGCAACATCATGGCTGGCACATTGTATATGGTGATGAGTGTCATGGCCCAGGATACCACGGCAATAACTCCAAAAACAATAAAAGAACTAAAGTTTTTGATGACATAGCCGAAAATACCCGAAGCCAGAAGAATAAACAAAAAGCCCATCATCTGGTTAAATGCCAGGGTCTGCCCCAACTTACGTCCCTTTACGCGTTCCTGTATCCAGGCACTAAGTGGAACCTTGTAAAATCCACTGAAAAAAGCAGCAAAAAAAAGCAGTATGATAAAAGCGCCAGGGCCTAAAGGAACTAATGCAAAAATAGTCATGATCACACTCAGTCCCAGTCCGCCGATGGGTACCATGCCCAGTTCTACTTTGTGTGAAGAAAGGACGCCGGCAATCCAGCAACCAAGTCCTATTCCCACAGCCACAAGCCCCATCACCATGGCTGTCTGCGTGTTGGTAAATTGATAAACAGCAGGCCCGTGATGGTAAATATTCATTTGAATGAGGGCGGCCACCAACCAGAATCCGCCCAGTCCCAAAATGGTAGTATTCAGGCCTTTGACTGTACGCGACCACCGGACGGCCTGTACAAGGAAAAGAACAGGATTGACCGAGTCTTTAATAACCTCCTCAGGAGGATCCTCTATGGCCTTAATGGTACGGCAGGAAAGCCAACCACCTACGGCAAAAGACAGAAGCACCATACTTACGGCTACATTGATGATTGTGGGGGAATCGCTCACAATTCCTGCAACGAGTTGCCCAACGAGGACTCCAAGAAAAGTGAGGAGTTCCATGGTACCTACGCCAAAGGAAAGGCCATCCATACCTCCAACATCGCGGATGAGACCAAATTTTGAAGGCGCATATAAGGCACTTTGCAAACCCATAAAAAGCAATGAAACCATTACCACAGTCATCGATTGCATGTAAAACCCTACGACGGCAATGACCATGATGGGAATTTCAGCCAGCTTGGCCCATTCAAAAATCTTTTGTTTCGGGTACTGCTGGGCGAGCTTTCCGGCCAGGGGGGAAAACAAGACAAAAGGAACCACCAGAAGCGCCGAGGCCACCGGTATTACCATGTTCTGTTCTTCTTTTGCCAGCCAGAAAACGCTGATAAAAATGATGCAGTTTTTTAGAAAATTGTCATTAAAAACCCCAAAAAACTGAGTGATAAATAGCGATGACCAACGGCTTTTAAACTTCATAATATTTAAATTTATGAATTAATATTTTTATTACAATCTATTTTAGATGTTTCTTTTAAAAACCATCGTTTATTTATGTTATAAATAAATAAAATAATGCCTCCAAGTGCCATGAGGAAAGCAGCATATTCCCAGCCGTCTGCTTCATGGAGGTCTATAATAAACACTTTGAGGCTGGTAATGACTAGTACCACCGACCCAAATAAACGATATATTTTGTCCTGCACCACCGATCCCCAGTAAAACAACACCAGGGCGTATATGGCCCAGGAAACCGAAAGCATAGTCAGAGCACCCGGTGTGGTGATGCCATAAGCTTCCCACCCATTGAGTATCTGTATGCTGAGCAGGCCTCCTATCACCAGGTGGCTGGCTATGGCATATGCACGGGCAAGCGACGACTGGTTGGATTTCAGTAATGCTTTGGAAATATAAAATCCACTGATGGCCAGGCCGACCCACATCAAAGCGCCGGGATTGAGAAAGGGAATATATTTAATGCCAAAAACACTCACCCACTCTACTTCCCAGGCCACAGAATACCAATAAAGAAAAAGCACACCCCAACCCGCCAGGGCAATGGTGCTTACCACTTCCATGGAGAGGCGTTTTCCGGAAATAAAAGCCAGACAAATCAGTACCAGCCAGATAAAGGAATTGACAACATGTTGCAGCCCCCCATCCAGATGGGCACTAAATTCACTGGAGGCCCCGGCTATCAGCGTGATGCCTATGACTAAATAAGCAAAGGTGGGAATAATGTGTCCCTTGCTCATTAAGTAGATAAGTGCCCCCGTAACGGCAAAGACCACACCGGTGAAAATCATGGGCCAGGCATATGCAAGTTCAAAGCTCATCAGGATATAATAGCTCCAGCAAATAAAATACAGGGCATTGATCAGTCCGAGATAGAGAAAGAGCCCGTTGAATTTATTATCCCGTTGTGAACTTGTGATAAATATACCTGAATGATAAATAAGAAAAAGGGATGAGATGTAAAATATAGGTTTTTGCCAGTGTATGGGATCAAAATAAACGTAATAAACGGCGTATATGGTCATGGTGACCAGCATGGCCATTAGTGGTACTTCCGACCAACCTTTACGGGATCCGGCCAGCAAAGCCACCAGGTTGATGATGAGCAGGTAGAAAAACAAATAATTCACATGCATCTCAGCAGCCCGTACTACAAAAGGGGTAAGGAGCCCGCCCAACAACCCGATAAACAGCAAGGTGCGCAGTTCATACTTCAGGCTCACAGTGATGATCGCCACAGTAAAAGACACAATGGCGATAAAGAGGGCATTGGACGACCAGTGCACGACTGTTGAAAAAGCACAGTAACCGAAAGTGCCATAGATAATAGCAATTCCCAATCCGGCCAGAAACTGGGCTGAAAGCCCTTGTTTTTTATTGTACAGGTGATAACCATAGTAAATTACCGTGGCGCCTATCGCAAAACTGAGGCAGACACGAACCACCGGAGGCAGCCAGCCTTCATCAATGGCCATTTTCAGGAAATATAAAAACCCAAGGAAAATAAATGATCCTCCCAGAAGCGCAATCCATTTTTCTTTTAATAGTTGTAACATAATATTTCAGAATTTTTGTACAAATCTGGGCTCCCACCCGTTGACTTTCCAGCCAAAATTTGAAAATACCGGATATATAATAATGTATTAAATGAATCTTTAATCTAAATTGAGGCTTATTTATCATAATTAAACGGACATTATAAATAGTGGACAGACTCAGAATATTTCTGGATACCTTTACAGCGCAGGATGTGATATCCTGCCGAAATTTCCTGAGAAGCCAAACACAAAAGGACAACTCCAGGGAGTTGGAGTTATATGATATTTTGATAAGTGGCAGGGAAGGCAGGGAAAAAGGAAAAGATGCCTACCACGCGGTGCGCAAGCGCCTGGTGAAAAAACTCACTGACTATATCAACCTGAAACTCATCCAGGATGATCCCACCAATGTTTCGGCCATCGTTGCCCGGCTGAATGTGGTGCGCCACCTGTTCAATCACAATGAGGGAGAGCTGGCCTGGTACTTTTTAAATCAGGCTGAAAAAAGTGCCATTCATGCCGACCTATACACCATCCGACATGCCATCCTGATGTTGCAGATTGAAAATGCCCATAGGGTAGAGGGTCAGCAACTGGAAGACCTGCTGATCAGGCGCCGGGAAAACAAGGCCCTGATGGAGGAGGAGGAAAATGCTGAAATTGCCGCCGGGCTCATCAGGCAGGCATTGCGACAGGCCGTCCGAACCGATGACGCCCGATCCATCGGTGAGGTAGTGCAGGAAGTGCTGGCGCACTATGGCTTAAACAAATCGATGATCAGACGCCCACGACTACTGTATAATATTCTGTACATTACACGCAGTGAAATATTGGCGCGCAAAGACTATTTCACTTTTGGCCCCTATGTAATTGAGCAATACAAAATCCTGGAAAATGCCGGGGCCTTCCACAAGCACAACCACCTGATCAGGCTCAACTTCCTCTATATGATAGCCCATGTACTCTACCGCAATCGTGATTTTCATGAAAGCGGAAGATATATCGAGATGCTAACCACCAATATGACCATGTACAACCACATGTACTTCAGTCAGTTTCACACCCGTTCAGTAATGCTCCAGGCAGCGGTACTGTGTTATACGGGCAGGTTAGAAGAGAGCATCGGATTGTTGCGCGAGGTGTTTATTGAAAGCGACATAAAACACAATCCCGAGGAAAGGGTAAAAGCGGTGATTAACCTTTCTATTTATTACTTCATGGACGGCAAACATGGGCTGGCCCTGCGCCTGACCAGTGGGCTGGGACATACTGACCGCTGGTATGAGAAACGCATGGGTAGGGAATGGTTGTTTAAGAAAAACCTGATGGAGGTCATTGCCCTGTACGATACAGGCAGTACGGAGCCTGCGCTGGATCGGTTGAGGTCAGTAGAGCGCAATTTCCACGGGATGCTCCAGCTGCCGCCCTATCAGCGCGGTCGTGTTTTTATCGAGGTCATCCGCCATATCATTGAACGGCCCCATGCCCTGAGGGACGTGACCTTTGCCAGTCAGGTAAGGAAACGGCTCGTCACCATTCCCGAAGAACAGGAAGATCTACAAGCTATGGCTTTTTTCTCCTGGATAAAGTCAAAACTATCGGGCATGACCTATTATGAGGCACTGCTGGATACGGTAGGGAGGGTGCAATCAGATTTAAATTAACAACATTGCCCGGTCTTAACAATACTATTTCCCCACCACAAAAGTATGGGTATATTTTATTGCCCAGGTAGATATGGCTGTGAGGGGGATTGTGGGGATCTCGCGGTACCGGTGTGTGTTGGCACCCTGATTATAAACCAGATAAAGGTCATTACCTTCCCGGGGGTTGTATCTGATACGCACATTGCTCAATACCTGGTGATCCAGGGTATTGATCTGAACAAAGGCAGAGGCCGAAAGCCTGGTGTTCAGCATGTAAGTACTACGGAACCTTCCTACAATGGCCTGGTAATGCATATTTCGTTCAGGTAACAGGACGTCATTGTATATGAAATTAATATTGAAATCAATGGATGATGATACCTTCCAGGTAGGCATTAAGGCCAGGACAAACTGTCTTCCATCATAATAATCGCCGGCATTAAACAGGGCTATGAGCATCAGTTTTTTTCCAAAGGGGGTATTGTACTGCCCTTTCACCAGATTAAAGGGGTAGTGGCCACTAAGTATAAAATGATGATCGGAAAGAAAAAAGGTGTCGGTGAGGTATTCGATTTGACGTACACCTTCCAGGCTGAACCCCTGTCCGTTTTTTGTTTCGCCATTTACCCCAACGGAAAGATCCGCTGATTGCAATTTGTTGGTGGTATTTTCATTAAAATGATAGCCCTGCGCAAATACCTGGTAGTTAAACCATTTTGAGTTTTCACCGGGCTGCCAACCCCACCATATCCGGTTGAAGGTAAGCCAATAATTTTCCCTGACTTCAAAGCCCATGACCGGGTCAAAGTGCTCACCCGTTCGTACGTAAGTCACATCATACCCAAAGCCCTTTTGAGCTCTTCGTTCGGCCGTGATCCGTAGCTTTGCATTGTCCATACTGAATGGGGAAGCACCGAGGTCATTATAAAAGGTCTGGGCATAATTAAACAAGAGGTAGTCATTGGGAGTCACACGTATCGTTCCGTCCAGACCGGTGGCGGTATTATAATTACCTGCTTTATCAAGTTTGTTAGTTACCATTCCCCCGAGGTATGAGTATTCGTTAATGGCCTGTTTACGTAACCTCAGCACGCCATAATTGGTACTGGCAGTTCCGTAGATGCTTTCGGTTTGCATGTCGAGCAAGCCCATGTCCCAGTTGCCCACGCGGCCAACCATTCTGAGTCCACCATAGATTCTTACAGGGCCATCATCATGCAGGCCTATTCGGCGGCTGTAAAAAAGGCGGTTGGGTCCGCCCAGCGGAAAATCAAAAATACTGCTTCGTTCCTGAAAAAACAGTCGCTTTTCCGGGAAGAAAAGAGAAAACCGTGTGAGGTTTACCTGCTCATCATCGGCCTCTACCTGGGCAAAATCAGGGTTTACCGTGATGTCCAGGGTCATATTGCTCGACACACTATACTTTAAATCGAGGCCCCCTTCGCGTGTAGGATCCTGTTGAGACTCGTATGCAGTACCTGTGCTGTTGAGTACCTGCTCTGTCTGAACTCCCCCCAGGACATAGGGCGCGATATAAAGTTTCTTTGAAGGGAATATATCATGGAAAATGAATTTATGTGTTTGAGAGGCTTTCCACGCAGAAAGGCCACCCCAATCGGGCGGGATATCGGGAAATACGACCGATTCATTATTATAAGCGTAATAATGAAAGGCCGAGATACCCATAATTACCTCACCATTGCTGTCCTGAAAACGCAGACTGCTGAAAGGAATACGTATTTCCGCGTCATAGCCCCCCTCATTGAGTGAGACCTTCACGTCCCAAAAGGTATTCCAGCTGATATTGATAGGCATTTCGCCCTGACCGTCATTATACACATTGGCTTCAGAGCGTAAACCGGCGGGTGTGGTGAAAAAGCAAAGGGTGTTTTCGTTATCATTAAAGGAGTCAATAACAATGCCCAGCCAGTCGTTGGCAGGTTCAAAAGCATCTCTTTTCTTTGAGGTGGCCAGGAGCCTGTCAGGCTCAGCGTATATCATTCGCCCTGCCAGATAGAGGTATTGATCATCATAACCCAGGTAGAGTAAAGTCTCGTTGGAGGGAGTCCCTTTATAGGTGGGGGCGTGTAGTGTTAAGGGAAGAGGGGATGTCTCTTTCCACTCCTGGCTATCGATTACACCGTCAAAAGTAAGTGGTGTTGTTCTCCTATAGGCTGCTGTAGGGGACTGCGCAAAGGAAAGGCCCTTTAGCAAAACCATTAAAAATCCATATAAAAATAACCTAAGCACACTCATCACGTTTGTATAACAAAATACAAGAAGCCAGGGTTTAAACATGCAGGTTTGGTGAAAATAACTTCCGGCCCGGCTGGGTAAATAGTTATTCCTGACCGGAAGTTAAACATTATTCTGTTTTTCCAAACAGGCTAGAGTCTTTTGACCCTGGGCTCAAGGTCGGTCAACTCAGCGATCCTCACAGGCTCGCCACTTTCAATACTTTTACGTGCAGCAATACCGATGAGTATTGACATCGCTCCATCGCGTATTCCGGCCGAGTGTCTCAAAGGATCGGGTGCGGCCGGGTTTACAAATATTTTATCGTGCAGACGCTTATCGCCTCCACCATGGCCACCTCGCTCCAAAGGCACTTTAACTACTTCGGGTTTTTCCCAGAGCTTATGCATGATTACGGGTTCAAAGCTTGTTTCATCATTACCTGACTGGTCCATTTCAGCTGCATGGAGCGCTTCCTGATCAAGACTGCCCTTCCCAATAAAAGGAATGTCCAACCAGGCATCAATCCTTCCGTCCATGCCATTTAAGGCTGCCTTCCAGCCCTCGTAAGGTGAATAAGTTGTCAGGGAATAATTCACTACTACACCATTGGCATATTTGATCTGTGCCGACATTTTATCATAAATGTTGATCTCATGACGGAAAAGACAGTTATCGCGAATGTAACCATCATACTTTTCATTATCCACATACATCCGCATGGCATGCTCATCTTTGGTGATGTCCCAGTAATACTTACAACTGCTTTTATGCTGACATGAACGGCAGTTGTCACCGCGTATCTTGCCATTACTTCCGTAATGTTCCAGGGCACCATAAGCAAAAACTTCTACCGGGTCGGAGTCAATCCACCAGTTGAGCATGTCAAAATGGTGGGTGGATTTGTGTACCCAAAGTGACCCGCCGGATTCACGCTGGCCGTGCCACCTTCTGAAGTAGGAAGCACCATGGTATGTGTTGAGGTACCAGTGAAAGTCAACAGAGGTCAGTTTTCCGATCTCTTGTTTTGCCAATAGCTCTTTTACTTTAGTGGCATAAGGACTCCAGCGGTAATTGAACCCAACGATCAGACTCTTCCCTGACTTGCGCTCCGCATCCAGTATATCCTGACATTTACGTTCATCAGTGGTCAACGGTTTTTCCGTCAGGACATCTATGCCGGCATTAAGCCCTTTGATGATGTATTCATGATGGTATGAATCTTTGGTGGTAACGATGAGTAAGTCGGGTTTGGCCTGGGCCAGCATCTCATCACAATTGATGTAGGTTTCACATTTCACCCCCATATATTTTTTGGCATAGGCCAGCCTGCCCGGATTAATATCTGAGATCCCGACAAATTCCAGGATATCACTGTATTGATCTACCAGTCTTTTTCCCCAGAAGGATGATCCGCGTACACCGGTACCTACAAGTGCTACTTTTAATTTTTCACCCTTCAGTCCAAAGCCCGCGGCGGGTGCAGTGAACATCGTCCCGGCTGCCAGCATACTAACTGAAGCCAGAAATTGTCTTCTTGATTGGTTTTCTGTCATCTTATTATTCGTTCATATAAATTACTAATGCATGAAATTTCGATTTGTAAATTAAGACAGGAAAACGGAAAAATCAATTTCTTTGATATTTACTCTAGTTCAACACGAAAACATTGTCATTTTCGTAAAGTGCTGCCCTTGCTTATTTCAATAAAAACAGATGTGCTATTTCCGGGGTGGGAAGGGGACAGGACTTGCCTTTGCCAAACAGCCTATAGCGGGAACCGGCTATAAGGTCATAAATGTAGTCGCGAATAAACTTTGGAAAAACAAAAAAAACAATGGCCAGGTGCCACAAGCCGCCCAGTTCATGTAATAGGCGCAAGGTGGCAGAAGATTTATGCCAGGCCTTTTTGCCTTTAATCAGGACGACAGAATCTGTTTTATCGACGGGATACCCATATTCTTTTAGTAATCGGACACCTGCTGCTGACTGTAGGGAGGCAAAACGAAAGCGGCTTTTGGAGTCATGACGTATGATGAACTGCACAATGCCCTGACACAAATGACAGGGACCATCAAACAGGATGATATTTTCTTTTCCGGAGAACAATGTTTAAGGCGGTTTGTCCATTGACTGGCAGAAAAATGAAGCGTGTATATCCTGCCTATCTTTCTTTCAAAGAGCGAATAAATTTGGCCCAGTTGAATGGATTGAGAAAAGGATTAGGCCGTTGACTATACCTGTAGGTTTGGGTATTGATCATCTCGTCCATGTAAAAGCGATAGTTCACTTCAGGTGACATAGGGGCACTACGCATCATCAACGTAAGTAATTCCCGGTTGAGGTTGTCACTGTCAATTTCGTCATCCGGCGGCAGGTTTAATGCCAGTACAGCGTCCTTAAAGACTTCTTCCGTAGGGAAAGGCATAATGGTTACATTTTTCAGGTAAGTGGTATCTGAAACCATCTCTACGATCAGTGTAGCCTGCTTATTCAGGGAGTCGGGAACAATAAAATGCTGTTTTGTATAACCAACAGCGCTAAATACAATACTGTCGCCTATGAGCACGGGCAGTGAGAAAAATCCCAGGTAATTACTCGTTACCCCATCCTGACGTTTGGGCACATAAATATGAACACCCGGTAGTCCGGAGGTGCTGTCTTCTCCCAGGATTATTCCTGAAAGTTGTAATACCCTTTTGCTTTGTGCGCCTGCTTTTTGGAACAAACCTACCCCAATGACCACAAAAAGGACGATGACCGATACTTTCCAAAATTTGCTGAAACCCTTCAAATGCCTTTCTTTATGTAAAACTTAACCTGCGAAGATATCAATTATGAGTCAATTATCCATATGAATGATATTTTTATTAACTTTGACATTTGGAGAATGTTGCCTTATGAGGCTAAAAAATTTTAATATCGCCATTGGTTCCCAATTTTTCAAGGCATGTTCTGAAGAGCCACGCATTCGGATATTACATCTTATTCTACATAATAATGAAATGTGTATCTCTGACCTGGAACATGTTTTGGATTTTTCACAAACCAAGACTTCACGTCATGTCACTTACCTGAAAAATAGTGGAATACTGAAACTTCGGAAGTCGGATCAGTGGGTACTTTATTCCCTGAAAGAAGAGATGGTCGATTTGGTTCAAATGATTTTCAATTTACTGCAAAAAGACCCCACTTTAAAAGCAGACATGGAAACATTTAACACCCTTTTTTCCAACCGTGAGCTGGCGATAAACAAATTGAGGGTAACCGAATGGCCGGCAAGGTGAAAAGTATTTATAAAGTCATATTCTTTGATCTTGACCACACCCTTTGGGACTATAAACGGAACTCAAAAATGACACTGGAAGGGCTTTATCATAAGCACCTTAATGTTAACAACCGATTCGATTACTTCTACTCCCGGTTTGACACCATCAATGAACATTTATGGAACCTCTACCATCAGGGAAAGATAAATCGCGATGATATCCGGGTAAAACGCTTCCGAACCTTACTGGGAGAAATGGGCATAAAAAATGATTTGTTGGCCAAAACTATCAGTGAGGAATACCTGATGACCTGTCCGCTGCAACCTCACCTTATGCCCGGAGCCAGAGAGGTGCTGGAAGAGCTTCGGAACAATTACAAACTTTATGTTATCACCAATGGCTTTGAAGACATCCAGTATATAAAAATCAGATCAGCGGGCATTTCTCATTTTTTCGATCAGGTCATTACCTCCGATGGTGTGGGGTATAAAAAGCCAGCACCGGAAATTTTTCAACATGCGCTGCAACTGGCCGGAGTGGATCATCGTGAAGCCCTGATGATTGGTGACAACCTGGAAACAGACATCAAAGGGGCTAATAATGCAAATGTCGACACCGTTTTCTTCAATCCCGACAAAACACCCCACGAGGTTTTTACCAAATATGAAATTGAACACCTCAGCGAGATTTTTAAAATTCTGAATACATCCACCGGATAATTCCTGGCGCAAAATTTGACCGTTTTATATTGAATTTTCGGATTGGAATTGAATATTTACGAATTATTCAGGTTAGATTGGCAAATTAATAAAACATGAAATGAAGTTGAACCACAAACTTATCATCCTCTTATTTTTATCCATCGTAGGTGTTGAGCACCTTTTTGCGCAGGCCCCGGCTGTCGATGAAGTATATAAAAAGAAACTCGATAACTGGCAACGAACCATGACGCGATGGAAACTCCACAATTTCGTGCCGCTGGTTGGCTTACACTTGTTATCTGAAGGGGAAAATACATTTGGGAGTGGTCAGGATAATGATATTGTACTTGATACCGACAATGCCCCGAAATTTATGGGCGCCCTCATTAAAGAAGGTAAAAATGTAAAATACATTGCTCAAGCAGGTATGGAAGTAGAATTGGATGGTGAGGCGATTACCATGTTCACCTATTCCTTCGATGGCGACCGCAATTCGGAAACCTTAAGGCATCGCTTTATCAAGTGGTACATACAATTTGTTGGCGATGACTATTTCCTGCGTGTCCTCGATGACCAGAGCCCCAGGTTAAGGGAATATGAACCTTTTGATTATTTTCCGGCCACTGGAGATTTCATTATACAGGGGGTTTATAAACCCTATAAAAAACCGAAGACCATATTTCTGGACAACGTCATTGGTACGATGCAACACTATGATTTTTCGGGACGGGTAGAATTCAGACATGGGGGTGAAAAATATAGCCTGGAGGTGATTGGTGGTCGTTTTATCATGTTTGGTGATGCCTCTAACGGCGACACAACATTTCCGATAGGCCGTTACCTGCGCATCGATCCCCAGGAAGGGCGCAATGTGGTGACACTTGATTTTAATTATGCCTTCAGCCCGCCACGATCGGTCTCGATATATACCACCTGCGAATTTGCACCCGACCAAAATGTCCTGCCCTTTTCGATAGAAGCCGGTGAAAAGTACGTGAATAACGAAGAGCCTGTTATCCGAAATGTAAAACGGTAGTGCGTAGTAAGTACAGAACCCCGGTTTTGGGAGTAGTTATACAGTGAGTATAAACCGGAAAAGCGGGTACTATCTAGCTTTTGTTTTTCTTTAAATACGACAATAAAAAAAGGCCCCCTAACGCAATAGCGCCATTTACTAACAGGATATCATAGCCAAATTTATACCCGAACCACACCGGTGAGTATGTATCGATAATATAGGCGCTTAAAGGTGCCATTACGGCTAAAAGAACGACCCATCTATCGGGTACGGTACGCTTTGAAAATATACCAAAGGCAAACAATCCCACCAGTGGTCCGTAAATAAATCCGGAGGCCCTGAGAAAGGCATAGAGCACACTTTCATTGTTGACCTTATCAAACAGTAAAATAATGAAATAAATCATCAGTGTAAAGGCGAGGTGAATCAGGTTTCGTTGTCGGTTGCTATTTTTAGCTGTGATCTCAAAATCCATCACATCAACGCAAAAAGAGGTTGTCAGTCCGGTAAGTGAGGAGTCGGCAGAGGAGTAAGCCGCAGCGGCCAGGCCAATGATAAAC
The DNA here is from genome assembly GCA_029882675.1 of Cyclobacteriaceae bacterium. Taxonomy (GTDB): domain Bacteria; phylum Bacteroidota; class Bacteroidia; order Cytophagales; family Cyclobacteriaceae; genus JAOUKJ01. The sequence continues at coordinate 3,055 of JAOUKJ010000023.1, read as the reverse complement.
ACCGTTCCGGCCAAAAGCCCCAGATGTTCTACCGCGAGTAGGGGATACAGGCTGTCTGTTCTCTCCGGGATACCTATATTTTCGGCGACACTAAACAAATGCAGTGCTCCACCGAGAAAGAGGAAAAGAATATTGACCACCAAAAGCACCACGGCCAGGGTGAATATATTTTTTTGTGAATCGCGCAGTGTGGCACAAGTCAGGTGTTTTTGCATGATCGACTGGTCGAGACCGTTGTTCATGACCGTGAGCAGGGTGCCGGTAAGAATCAGCTTAATAAAGTTGTGTGGACTGTCCCATGACCAATAAAATGTTTTTGATAACCCCGAAACATCCATTTCCATATACATTTCACTTAGCGACAGGTCCATGCGATCACTAATAGCCCACAGGCTAATAAGGACTGCTGCAATGAGAAAAGTCGTCTGAAGCACATCGGTAATAATGACTGTTTTAATCCCTCCCCGGAAAGTATAGAGCCAGATAAGCAACAGGGTAAATAATACCGTAATTTCAAAAGGAAGGCCCAGTTGATCAAACAAAACCAGTTGTAGAACATGGGCCATCAGGTACATTTTAAAGGCAGCAGTAACCAGTTGGGCAATCAAAAATAAAATGGCACCTGTTTTATGGGAGTAATTTCCATAGCGTTCCTTTAAAAAAGAATAGATAGAGACGGCCTTTATTTTATAAAAAACGGGGAGTAATACCAGTGCCACGATTGCCAATCCGATAACATAGCCTATTACAAGTTGAAAATATGAGAACTGGTTTTGCCCCACCTGGCCCGGCACGGAGATAAAGGTTATCCCCGAAATACCCACGCCTACCATACCATATGCTACAAGCGGCCACGGGGCCTTTCTGTTGGCTATAAAAAAGGTGGCGGCGTCAGAAGTCCTTGACGTAAAAATAGAAACAAGGAAAAGCAGGCCAAAATAGCCGCCGATGATACTTATTACGTATGGTGTGGTCATTTATAGAGTAGTAGGAATTTCAGAAAAGGCTGCAACTTATAAAATTTTGTTTAGAATAGGACAAGAAAAGAGTAGCGGCAACCCGGATATGATTCAATTCGTAAATTTACTCCTTCCCCCGGTTCTCATCAGGCCCCGGCGCCGGAAAAAATTCTAATTTTCCACCCTGGGCAAAATTCCGGGTTTAAAGCCGGTGCCACCGTGGAACGAGCAGTCCAAACCCCGCCCCTACGATATAACCGGTCATCACATCGGTCATAAAATGTTTTCCTGCGGCCATCCTCAATGCTCCCATCATGGCCGGTACTGTAGCAGCAGTGGCATATATCAGTATTTTTCGCTTGCGGGAGGTATCGCCATTTATATCGATGGCTGTTTTTGCCATCATGAAAGAAATGGCAGCTATAGATGAAGTGTGGCCTGAGAAAAAAGACAAACGGGCATCGGGGTGATGTGGATCATAGATATCCTGTGTGTGGTAGACAAAGGGACGGGGCCTTTTGGCCAATACTTTTACCAGCTGCGTCACCGCCGCGGTCAGGGTAAAAGCCTCCAGGGCCATAATATTCAACGTCAGGTATTCTCCACGGTATTTTGGCAAAGCATAAAAAGCCACTGGAGCCAGGTTTGCAAAATTCATCACATCACTGGCCCGGCGATAGTCATCGCTGTAGCGTCCTCCTGCAAACAGTCCATCGAATGTATTAGGCCCTTTTGTGCGGATACCTTGAACCTGTGTTAACGTGAGGGGGCTGATCGACGACCGGTAAAACCGTGCTCCGGCAAACACTATTCCACCACCCCCGACAGCGGCACCTGTTCTGAAGGGTGCCAGACGATAATGATCCTGGCCAAAACCACAGGCGAAAGTCAGCACAAAGAAGACTGTCAGGGCAATAGGCTTCAACGGTAAAAGTGGCTTCATTACATAATTAGTCACAAGCATATTCTATTCGGTCGGGGAGTACAAGCAAAGGGACAGTATGGACTTTTACTTTTAACCATCCTTCTAATACTCTCGCCCGATCAGGTCGGCGGCAAACTCCCTTAATACAGCCTTTCGGTGTAGTGGGGCACTCACTCTGGTCAACGCGGCAAAACCCTGGTCAAAATATTCATTCATCTTGTGTTCCGTGATTTCCTTCACCCCCAGTTCATCATACACCCCTCTTACGCTTTCAATCTTTTTAGCATCTTCCAAAACGCCCTCCGGATCAAAGGCTGCAAGAAGTATTTTCCTATTCCTTTCATCACTGAGTTCCATAGCTTTGATGGTCAGGTAGGTTTTTTTACCACTGATGATATCGCCTCCTACCTGTTTTCCGACCTTCGCTGCATCTCCATATATATCGAGAAGATCGTCTTTGAGCTGGAATCCCAGGCCTACCTTTATTCCAAATTCCCTGAGGTTGTCAACTGCCTTTTCTTCCCCAGCCAGCAACGCCCCCAGTTCCAGTGAAAATCCAAGCAAGACGGCCGTCTTCAACCGGATCATCTCAATATAATCTGCCTCAGAAACGTCCATTCTTTTTTCAAAATTCATATCCAACTGCTGACCCTCACAAACTTCAATGGCACATTGATTAAATTTTTGCAATATTTCGACAGAAAGGTGACCGCCTGAAGCCAGATGTTCATACGCTTTTACAAGCATAACATCACCGGATAGTATGGCCCGGTTGGCGTCCCATTTCTCATGCACTGTTTGCATCCCACGGCGTAAGGGGGCCTTATCCATGATGTCGTCATGCATCAGGGTGAAATTATGAAAAACCTCCACTGCCAAAGCCTGAGAAACCACTTGTAGTGGATCATCTTTATACATTTGGTAACTGAGCAGGGCCAGTACCGGTCGCAGCCGTTTTCCACCCAGATTCATCAAATATCGAATGGGTTCGTACAGCTCATCCGGTTGACCTTCAAAAGGCCCCTCAGCTATTTTTTTCTCTACAATGTCTTTCAGGTATTCCGGTGATTTTACCATGTTTATAATTTAGGCGGCTAATTTATTACCTTAAATCCGCAGGCGGCTTTAAGGAACATTCAATAATGTTCGAAATATAACAGAATTATACGTT
>JAOUKJ010000379.1 GCA_029882675.1 Cyclobacteriaceae bacterium | reverse complement strand
AGATACCCGGGAAGACTCCTCATGTCCTATTTGGTATTTATTAACTCCCATAATACACAAATCTATATATTTTCAGTCAGTAATAAAAATTTTACTCCCTATATTTTCCTCGTGAATAACGTAAAAAGTCCGTAGGATTTTCTCCATTGAATTCTAACAGTTACATTTACTTCACAACAATTTCATTATGAAAGTAAAAAAAAATATACCACTTACTTTATTATTAATTTTTTGTATCACTAGTGTTCTTTTCGCACAGAAACCAGCCAATCCCTTTGCCCACACTTATTCCATTGTAGCACGAGACAGCAATACAGGCGAAATGGCTGTGGCTGTACAAAGTCACTGGTTTTCAGTGGGTTCCATTGTTTCATGGGGGCAATCCGGAGTAGGTGTTGTCGCCACACAATCATTTGTACTGCCATCCTATGGCCCGGAGGGACTTAAATTGATGGAAGGTGGACAAGATGCAACATCCGCCCTAAATAAATTACTGGCAGCTGATGAAGGCCAGGCAGTAAGGCAAGTGGCATTTTTAGATATCAATGGGAATACTGCGGCACATACCGGAGAAAGTTGCATCCGCTATGCCAGTCATCATCATGAAGATAATTTCTCAGTTCAGGCCAACATGATGCTCACCGATCAGGTTGTTCCTGCCATGACCAAAGCCTTTAAAGAGCATGCGCACCTGCCCCTGGCTGAGCGCATGGTTGCTGTTTTAGAAGCTGCCGAAAACACTGGCGGGGACATTCGCGGAAGACAATCTGCCGCACTAATTGTTGTAGGCCCTGACAAAACCAATAAACCATGGGAAGATCATAAAGTAAATCTTAGGGTTGACGACCATGAAAATCCGGTAAATGAATTAAAAAGGCTATTGAAGGTGCACAGGGCCTATGAACACATGAACAACGGTGATGTGGCTGTAGAGCATCAGGACATGGCCCAGGCGCTTAAGGAATATGCTGCGGCCGAGGCTTTATTCCCTGACAACCTCGAAATGAAATACTGGAAGGCCATTGCCCTGGCTTCCAATAGCCGTTTGGGGGAGTCATTGCCTATATTCAGGGAAGTATTCAAACAGGATAAAAACTGGAGGGAACTCACCCGCAGATTGCCCGAAGCAAACCTGCTCAACCTGAAAGAACAAGATTTGAACAGGATATTGGAAATTAAGTAAACCTGATTATGACAGGCTCTATAGCTATGATAAACAATTTTCCCAGCCAATACAGGCCTGTTTTTATATTTCACATTTCCCATAAAATTTCCTTCTTTTAGAAGAAGACAAACCGATGATCCATGCCTTCCACTGTCCAACATATCGAAAAACTTATACATCAAAGCCGCCATTTCGAGGCAATAGAAAGTGTCAAAACTGCCTTAACAAGAGATCCTGATAACCTACGATTAAAGCAACTGTTGGCTCTGGCTACTTCAAAATCAGGATCTTCCCTGGCAGCCATGAAGTATTTCCAGCCAATATATAATGACCAGCCTGACGATCCGGAGTCTTCGGGGATTATGGGGGGTATTTACAAAGGATTATTTAGAAAAACCAGGGAGCCGCAATACGGAAAACTAGCGGCAGACACCTACCAGAAAAACTTTGAGCTAACCGGCAATTATTATACCGGAATAAATACTGCAACCATGATGGTTCTTTCGGGGCAAGCGAAAAAGGGACGGGAAATCGCCATTCAAGTGGTCACATCTTTAAGCAGTAGTGCAGATGATGGCCTCTGGGAAATGGCCACCCTGGCAGAAGCCCATCTTTTGTTAAAGGACAAGCCCAAAGCCAAAGAATTCTATTTAAAGGCAAGAAAAATGGCCGGAAATGATTGGGGTAAAATCAATTCCATCGGAAATCAATTATGGCTCCTGGATCACTACATTATGGTTCCCCGAGATATTCTTAAACTTTTTGAGCCTCCACATGTCACCGCTTTTGCAGGTCACATGATCGATCACCCCTCACGCCAGGAGCCACGTTTTACCCCTGAGATGGAAAATGCAGTACAACTTGCCATTGTGACAACCATCAGAAATCAAAACATACAAATTGGCTATTGCTCCCTGGCGTGTGGCGCGGATATTCTTTTTGCGGAAGCTATGCTGAGCGCTGGGAAAGACATCAATGTTTATCTCCCCTTCAACATCAATGACTTTAGAGAAACCAGCGTCAGTTTTGCTGGGCATAGGTGGCAGGAAAGGTTTGAAGAAATATTAACAAAAACCAGAATCCATTATGTAAGTACCGAACGGTATAACGGGGATGACTTCCTGTTTGATTTTCTCAGCAAAGTAATTATGGGAGCAGCTGTCCTGCGCGCAAATACCCTTAATTCTATCCCCAACATGTTTGCCGTAACATCAAAATATAGCTTAGAGCGAAAAATGGGGGGAACACGTGATATCATTCAATCCTGGCCGTCAAAATATTCTATATTTAATATTGATATTGATCCCTACAGGACAACCTTCCCCTCTTCAGGCAACTACTATACCCACCTTAAAACTGATATACGCGAAGTTAACGGGTCAGAACGGAAACCCGGATTTATCCTTTGCACTCGTTGGGAAGGGAGCGATAGTCATGAAATTTTAACGCAGTATGGACAAATGTGGGCTGATGAGGACACCATGTTGTACAGTATGGATGTTTCGGACAATGAAATTGTTCAGGTTTTCAAAACTATTCTGGGCGCTGTGGAAAGTGCGGCAAAATTAAGCGAGCTGGCACGATCCATCTGCAAGGAAGAAAGCAGGGAAAATGAGCTGAAAACCGGCTTACATGCCGGTCCGGTATGTTTATCAAATATATCTGAAAACAGATTTCCCGAGTGCTTTGGAGACCAAATAGATCTGACCAAAAAGATGCTTAATAACAGCTCGGCCGGTGTGACGGCCGTCACTGAACAATTTGCTTCCATTCTCATTCTAAGTAATGATAAATACACCCTGGAACATGCAGGGATACTTGAAATGGAAGACAATAACGTACTTAATATGTATCAGCTTGAATTTGATCCATAGCCAATTATGCCCGGTTTCACTGTATAATTAACATGGCCCGCCAAATACTATTCAACGACCCACCCAGTCAATGTAAATTAAACTGATTTTAAAACAACCTAGCTGTTAAAGTGATTCCACCCTTGCGCTGTAATGGGTACTTCATGCTGTGATTTTGTGATTAAAACATTCCCTGCTGTTTGATCCTGTACATAGCCAATAAAATGGATATCCGGGTGATTTTTTAGCTTCTCATAATCAGACTGTTGGATAGTAAACAACAACTCATAATCTTCCCCACCATTGAGCATACAGGCCGTTGAATCAATTTTAAATTCCACAGCTGTTTCATAGACCATTCTGTCCAGCGGAAGGTTTTCCTCATATATCTTCACGCCTACCCCCGATGCCTTGCTGATATGTAAAAGTTCTGATCCCAGTCCGTCAGAAACATCTATCATGGACGTAGGAACGATATCCTGTTCTGCCAGTTCGTGAATAACATCCATCCGGGCCACAGGCTTTAGCTGGCGCTGTACCATATATTGATATTTTTCAATATCGGGTTGCATATTCGGATTCGATTGAAAAACCTGTTTTTCCCTTTCCAATACCTGCAGCCCAAGGTATGCCGCACCCAGGTCACCAGATACACAGATAATATCTCCTTTTCCGGCTCCGGATCGCTTCACAACCTTATCTGGCTGGACGGATCCTATTATGGAGACAGAAATGAGTAGTCCTGTTTGCGATGCGGTAGTGTCACCACCCACCAGATCAATTTTAAAATCCTTACACGCACTAAATATTCCCTTATACAAGGTTTCCACAGCCTCTACGGAAAAACGGTTGCTCAGGCCAATATTTACGGTGATATGATGTGGGGTACCATTCATTGCGGCAATATCAGACACATTTACACTTACAGCCTTATAACCCAGGTGCATAAGTGGCATATACGACAAATCAAAGTGTATTCCCTCAACTAGCATGTCTGTTGACAGTAATATGTCTCCGCTTACTTTTAATATAGCCGCGTCGTCTCCAATACCTAATAACGTTTTTTCACTTAGTGACGGGGCCAATAATGCTAATTTATCAATAAGACCAAATTCTCCTAACTGACCTATTTCTGTTCTCTTTTCACTCATATAGTTGGCTGTAATGTCGTTTGGCGAATTTAAATACTTTTGATCAGGCTAATAAGTTATTTAATATTACATGACTTGGTAATAAGAGTGCAAATTTGCTAATTTTGTAACAATTTATACTGCACCGTAAAGAATATTTAATATTTGAAATGAAAAGATTGTTCAGTTTAATGTCATTTGCATTGATTTGCGCCATTTTGGTTTCTTCTTGCAGCCCAAAACCTCAATATAAAACGCGGGAAGGTAAAAAAAAATGGAAGCGTTACAAC
>JAOUKJ010000378.1 GCA_029882675.1 Cyclobacteriaceae bacterium | reverse complement strand
TGACCTGGCGGTCAAGATCAGAAATAATGTAAGGGAAATTTTCTCGATGGACACGGAAAACGGGATTATGGGTAAATGAGTGTAAGGGTGTATGGGTGTCCCGCAGTCGCGGGAGGGTATATGGGTGTATGGGTATATGAGTGTAAGGGTGTCCCGCAGTCGCGGGAGAGTATATGAGAGTAAAATTCGGAGTCCATTTTAACTGTTAACTGTTAACTGTTAACTGATAACTGATAACTGATAACTGATAACTGATAACTGATAACTGATAACTGATAACTGATCACTGTTTACTGATCACTGTTTACTGATAACTGTTTACTGATAACTGTTTACTGATCACTGTTTACTGATCACTGATAACTGATAACTGATAACTGTTAACTGATCACTGTCCAGGTCTTATTACACTGAATTTTTCGACCAGATAGCCGGGAACTCCTTTTTCGGAAAGGCCAAAGACTTCAATGACATAGTCGGTAATATCATCTGCGCTGTAAAAACTGACCGGAATGGATTCGTTTTTTCCGATGGTCAAATTGGGATTCCAATACAGGTGTGGACGGAAGTCAGGGGAAGTGGTGATTTTGCCATGATGATCCTGAAGGGCAAAGGACAGGGGTTTGTTCAGTCCGTTAGTTTCAGGCAAAATAGAGAGGTTCTTATCCAGTGGATTGTGGATGCCCTCTTTCAGTGTGATGGAAAGCACACCATTCACTCCCATTTGCCAGTAATCGGAAATAGTTTGGGGGGATACCATGACTTCCACCCGGTCTATTGAATGATAGTCCAGATTGAGTACGGTATCACTACTCAGCGTAGGTATGCCATTGATCAAAAACAGGGGCGTGTCGTTGAAGCGCTTGTTCTCACCCCACTCCAGCAGGAATATCTCATCTTTACCTGTTTTTCGGTTATTACGTACAATTGTGTTGGGTATAAACTCCCGACAGGCATCCCTGAAACTTGCCATGGTGGCATAATCATCCATTTTCCGGGTGATGACATATGGAGGCTTGACATATGCCGGTGTGCCATAGGCCGCATGCCCGGTGGCTTTGAACGCCTCATTGATTTGATTGATATTGGTTCTTTTACGAATGTAAGCTTCCACTTCGGTGTTGCGTTGGGGTATTTTTTCGGCACTAAACCTGGTCAGTGGAATTGACATTTCACTACTTCGGATAAAGGCTTCCCCAATCCTGTTGTTGTTCACTTCAAAGGCATTCAGGTACAAGAGGTCTTTTCCGTTTACCATGTTCAGATTAAGGAGAACCTCACCTTTTTCATTCGAAAATGCGCCTGAAAACTGTTTGTTTTTAATGAAATAACCGACAATCAATTTGTTTTTCAATAGTGAAGAATCTTTTTTCAAAAAGACTTCCCCATATACATCGTTAACCGGCTCGAAAGATGATGCTTGGGGAGATTGCTTCATGCTTTCCAGTGGACGATAAAAATAGTTGCGTTGATCATATACATTTACCGACACGTAAGTGAACTGATGCCCCCCTTTTACACTTAATTCAAATTCAACCTTTTCCCGTGGGTGATAAGTGGTCTTGTTGCCTTCAATTGAAAGTTGAAGAGGTCCTTGGCGAAAAACGTTCAAAGGCTCTTTTTCGACCGGGACATGGGGTGATGGGTCGTGGGTTTTTCCATTGTATATTGGCAGGAGAAAGTTATACGCCTGGCCTGATCCGTAGATAACCAGTGGGTAAAAACCATCATTGTCTAATGCGGGAATTTGTAGGTGACCATCCGCATGGCCGCGAAAGGTTTCAAGTTTTGTGTGGTTGATTACGCGTGATCCATCCGGAGAATACAATGCGCATAAAATGATTTCGTTGTTTTTGTTGCCAGGCCCTATCGAAATATCGCCCAGGAAAAGGTTGAAACGGATGTGTTCCCCGGCAAGGTAAAAAGACTGATTGAAGTGAACATACATATCAGTACTACGATTGCTTTGTGACCAGGCCGGGCCAAAAAAATAAAAGAAGAGCAGTATGGTTGCAATACGCTTCATCTCCACCAGGCGGGTCTGCTATTTGTGACAATTTTACCATTGTAAGCCAGGCAGTTAAAACATTCTGGCGGGACGGGTGGCATAATGGGGTAACAGTACTCCGGATCCACAAACAGGGCATAAGACAAGTCATACTGACTCATGAAAATTCTGTGTTCAGAAATGGCGTATAAACCGACAAGGCCTAACATTTCCTTTTCGGGATCGGTGCGGTGTTTCATATTTCCTTTGATGGTAAAGTGTGGCCGGTCAAATAATCCGCCTGTATTTTCACGAAAGGCTTCAACCTTTTCCCAAAAAATAAAGGCTTCAGCAGACATGGACAATTGCCTGACCAGAAAGCTGATTCTGTGTAGAAATTTGTCTGAAAAACCAACGAAGGTAATATCATGGTTGTACCCCCCGCTCCGGTCACGAAGAATAGAAAAGGTATTGTCTCCATTTGTGATGTAGCAGGTTTTGTAAGGGCTGATCTCCTCGGCCCTTTCTGCAACGACCATATGTGTAGGCACTATTTCATACTTGAAATAATTTTCCGTTTTTTCCGGATTTTCGATGACAGCAGATAGCGTAATTCCCCTTTTTTGTACCACCTGGTTGTTGTAGCTTAATACTGAAATATTCGATTCCTTAACCGCCACGTTTTTTATTGGCGGAGCAGTTTTAAGGGTCAGGTTTTCAGCAATGTACTCATCCTGACCTATAATCACCTCCAGGGTATATCGGGTATTTCCAATCAGCGCAAAGGAGGCCGTGGAAACATAAGTGCCGGAATCAAATTCCACAAAAATTTCCTGATTGTCATTTTCATCGTATAAAATGACCGAAGCCCCATAAATGGGCTTGTAGTTGTTTTCTGATAATGGCAAAGAGTAACTCAGCTTGATGTAGTGTCCTCCCTTCTGGTCGGTGAGTCTTCCGTCAATAACGGGGACAATATATTCATCGTGTAACCGGATGTCTATTTGTTCAATACAGCCCGCAACCAGAAGCGCCATGAGAAGGGGAAAGATCCAATTGATTGTTTTTACCATCATGTCAGTATATCGTAAAGTTATATGTTATGGATGGCAGGATCGTGCCCAATACGGACAACTTAAAGGCATTCCCATAGGTATTGAAGAAAATTGAATATGCATTTTTCCGGGCATAGAGATTGTAAATTGAAAAAGTCCAGCTACTCTTATACTTCTGGGTTATTTTATGTCCTTCGTCCAGCGTGAAGGCCAGGTCAAGCCGATGGTAATCCGGAATCCGGTACATGTTCCGGTCAGAATAGTTAAGCAGGGCGTAAAACTGACCCTGCTGGTATTTTGATATGGGGACACTTATCGGACGTCCTGAATTATATACATAATTAAGTGAGAGCCGTGCCCTTTTTGTGAAAGAATAGTTAATTGCGACCACCGCGTCGTGTGGTTTATCAAAATTGGAGGGGTAATACCGACCCTCATTTATGGTTTCTTCTTTTGTAGGCCCTTTGATTTGCCGTTCACTTTTTGAATAGGAATAGCCTAACCAGCCATTGAGTTTACCTGTTTTTTTACGAAGGCTGAACTCCATGCCGTATGCTCTTCCCGTTCCGGAAAGCAGGTCAGTTTCAATGGTTTGGTTGAGGATGATGTCCCCTCCGTCTTTGTAGTCAATCACATTTTCTATTGCCTTGTAATACACCTCCGCCGAAGTCTCTACCCGATTGTTAAACAGATTATTAAAAAGGCCTAATGAGTATTGATCACCAATTTCAGGGCTAAGGTGTTGGTTGCTACTTGTCCAGTAATCCAGCGGTGTTATGGCTGCCGTATTGGATAAGAGGTGCAGGTATTGATACATTTTGTGGTAACTTATCTTTACGGAAGAAAAAGGTGTGTAGGAATATTTTAATGAAAGGCGTGGTTCAATGCCACGGTAGCTGGCGATCGGTTTATACCTGCCAAAAGTCAGTGTATCTGTAATTGTAATAATGTCTTTGGGAACGTCATTCTGGTAATTATAGGAAGTTCCGGGCCCCAGCCGGCTGAAATAACTGAAACGGGCTCCAGCAATAAATGATAAATTTCCCGAAACGGTCATTTCATCGCTAAAATATATTGAACTTTCCACTGAGCGGTCTTTTTCAAGATTTATAGGATCGTTATTATCAATGGTCAGATCCGGTGTATACGTCCCGGGATTTATCCGATTCATCACGACATCCAAGCCGAAATCTATTTTGTGGGTATAGTTGGGCGTATAATAAAAACCCATCTTCATATTTTGGTAGTTGATGCCTGAGCTCATCGTAAACGCATCTGGGGGGATGTCATTCGATATATCCGTACGCGTTGATCCGTTTACACCTGTGAGGCTGGCAAATAGCTTACTGCCAAAAGCATGAGTCCACCGAAAGGTTTGCGCCGTGTTTATAACGCCG
>JAOUKJ010000377.1 GCA_029882675.1 Cyclobacteriaceae bacterium | reverse complement strand
GGATATGTATAAAACTGCAGCAGATATCGATCCTAACAATATAACAGCAAATCTTAAAACAGCACAGTTTTATCTCATTACGACCGATAAGCAAGAAGCTGCCAAATATTTTCTCCGGGTAAAAGAGCTCAATCCCGACCATCGGTTCGATATCGATTATCAAATTGGGTTAAGTTTGCAATTCGGGAATAATTTCAAGACGGCACTTGAACATTACATTACCTACCGCACAAAATTGAGTGCGAATGAAGGGTACCGGGGCCTTGACATGGTTTCATTGGCCGATGTGAACAAAAGGATAACCGAATGTGAAACGGCTTTGGAATTTATGGCCAACCCGGCTCATGTTACAATCGAAAACCTGGGAAATACTGTAAATTCAGAATTAGATGAATTTGGTCCCGTGCTTAATGCCAAAGAAGATTATCTGATTTTTACGTCACGCCGCAAGGACGGTAACATCAACCAAAACGTGCATGACGACAACAAGCCGTTTGAAGATATTTTCTACGCCCATAAAAAAGGAGATCGGTGGGATTATGCAGCCAACATCGGAAGGAGTATCAATACCCGTACACATGACTCCAACCTGGCCCTTTCAGCCGATGGAAATACCTTATACCTCTATAAATCTGATGTAGGCAATGGAGACATCTTTGTTGCTACAAGGGAAGCAGATACGGTATGGACTAAGCCCGAGAGCATAAGTTCAAACATCAACTCACAGGGTTTTAATGAAAGCTCTGTTTCCGTATCACCGGATGGTAATGCATTGTTTTTTGCCAGTAACCGCCCCGGCGGACTGGGTGGGATAGATATATTCTATAGTACGAAAGATGAAAGCGGAGAATGGCTTCGGGCCAAAAACGTAGGGGCTGAAATAAATACGGAACTTAATGAAGATGGCCCTTTTATCGATTATGACGGAAAGACGCTTTATTTCAGTAGCGAAGGCCACAAAGGGATGGGCCGCTATGATATATACAAGTCAGTGTATGACAGTGCTGAACAAAAATGGTCTGCACCGGAAAATATAGGCTATCCAATTAACACCCCCGATGATGATATCTATTTTGTAGCCACTGCGGATGGCAAAAGAGGGTATTATGCTTCTGTTCGTGAAGGCGGTATGGGGTATACGGACATTTATATGGTGACGCTTCATAAAGGTGAACCTGTAGAAGAAGATCCTGTGGAGGAAGATCCCATCGTTGAAGAAGATCCCATCGAAGAGGAAGATCCTGTAGAGGAAGTCGTTTTACAACCGGTGACCATAAATATTATCGTGCAGGATGGAAGTACAGGACAGTCGCTGGAAGCCCGGGTAAGCATGACCAATACATCGGATAACCAGTCTTCAGATCTCACTGGAAATGGGGGAAAGTATACCCTCACTGTTAAAAATGAAAGCCAGATCACCTACCAGTTATCGGTGGAAATGCCCGGATATGTATTTGAAACCATTAATATATCCGTTCCGGCGATGAGCGGGCAGGCTCAAAACATCAACCGGACTGTTAAAATGCGTAAGCCGGTAGTAAATACCCGCAAGGTGTTACGTAATATCTATTTCAACTTTGATAAAGCCACTTTCAAAGAGGAATCTTATGATGAGCTCAACAAGTTGTTGCGTATGATGGAAGAAAGCCCGGCACTAACTATTGAGATTTCAGGCCACACCGACAGGGTGGGGGCTGCGGAATACAATAAAAACCTGTCACAACGCAGGGCAGATGCCGTAAAAGCATACCTGGTGGAGAAAGGGGTGAGTAATGCACGGGTTACCTCAGTAGGCTATGGCGAAGAAAAACCACTGGCCTCAAATGATGATGAAAAAGAAGGACGCGAACTAAACCGAAGGGTGGAGTTTAAAGTCATCAGCAATTAAGCATCCTGAGTCATTCGATTTAGGAAATAAAAGCAAATGGAAGTCAGTGTACCGGTTTAGGGAGCTTGTGAAGCAGAACAGCCTCGTAATTTAGATTGTTTTGTACCCGGAGTGGGACTTGAACCCACACGGCCATTGCTGGCCACAGGATTTTAAGTCCTGCGTGTCTACCAATTCCACCATCCGGGCAAACAATCAACAAAAAAAAAGAGCGAGAAACGGGACTCGAACCCGCGACCCCAACCTTGGCAAGGTTGTGCTCTACCAACTGAGCTATTCTCGCTTTTTCCCAATACTTAAATTTGGGACTGCAAAGTTAAATAAGCGTTTTTAATATGCAATAGAAACAGATTGAAAAAATTATTTATTTGTTGTCACCGGGCTACAAATAAAGTTACCCCACAAAAAAGCAGGGCCACAATTGATACAAAAATTTGCTTGTAAGGCAGCAAACCATATATTTGTCTACCACAACCTGCAGTTGTTGTTGAAAAGATTATTTGCATGACCCTTACCCTATTTGCACTTGCCCTGGCTCCCGGTCTGGCCATTATGTTGTTTATTTATTTCATGGATAGGCATGAGAAAGAACCCTTGCGCCTACTGGCACTTAGTTTTTTCTATGGATTACTCAGCGTTGGCCTGACCCTTCTCCTCAGTGGAGCCTTTGGTAAGATCCTGCCTCAATATGAAAACATCATAGTCAGGGAAGCCATCCGTGCGTTTCTTGGCGTTGCATTGGTAGAAGAGTTCAGCAAATTTATTTTTCTTATTCTATTCTTATATCCGCATAAGGAATTTAATGAACCCTTTGATGGCATTGTGTACGCGGTAATGATCAGTATGGGTTTTGCCACACTGGAAAATATACTTTATGTGGCTGATGGCGGGCTTGGTGTGGCGCTGTTACGCATGTTTACCGCCGTACCCGCTCATGCCACCTTTGCGGTTATGATGGGGTATTTTGCCGGATCGGCCAAGTTTAAGCAACGACATATGGCTTATAGTCTTATCGGATTGTTGGTGGCCACCTTGTTCCACGGCTTTTATGACTTCTTCCTGTTTATTTCACACATTCCGTTTATCGCTTTACTAACCCTGATATCACTCATTACGGGCATTGTACTTTCTTCACGGGCTATACGCCGGCATTCAGACGCCTCACCATTTCGGATCAGAAAGTGGAAGCGATTCAGGAAAAGGTGATCAGTTTGCCGTACAGAGTCATTAATTGATAAGCATATTACCTGCCCCAAAGGGCTTGATACTTGCATTGGTTTCCAGCCCACACTCGAGAAAACGGGCATATTCAGAGGCATCGGGGGTATAACCCAGTGGTTCGCTGAGCAGAGTCTGTCCATCGGAAGAGAGGAGCACATAAAAAGGCTGGGAATTGGCGCTAAAATATTTAGTCTGGAAGTGCGCCCATTTGTGTCCATAATTTTCCAGCATACGCATGCCTCCATTTACACGCGCTACTTCTATTCGTTCTGCTTCAGGCAGCTCTTTTTTATCATCAACGTACAGTGATATAAGCACGTAATCTTCATTGAGGTATTTATAAACCGTTTTATCCGGCCAGATGTGCTCTTCCATTTTTCGGCAGTTGACACAAGCATATCCGGTAAAATCGATCATGATGGGTTTACCTGTTTCTTTGGCATAAGCCAGTCCTTCATTAAGGTCTTTGATGCAGTTGAGGTTGTTGGGGCAGTCGTTGGGATAGGCCCAACTGTAACCGGCCGGTGGTGCCAGCCCACTCAAAAGTTTTAGTGGTTTATAGGCGTTGATTGATTTATCGGCAACATATCCACTGGCCAGGTAACCGGCAAAGGTCAGGCTGAGGACGGCAAAAGCCACCCGGGGCCATTTTAAATTCACGACTTTGCTGTCGTGCGGAAATTTAATTTTTCCAAAGAGATACAAGGCGATTCCTACAAAAACAATGATCCATAATCCGAGAAAGGCCTCTATTCTGAGCAATCCCCAGTGTTGAACCAAATCGGCATTAGAAAGAAACTTGAGGGCCAGGGCCAGTTCAAGGAAACCCAGCACCACCTTCACGGTATTGAGCCAGGAACCTGATTTGGGGATGTTGCCCATCCAACCCGGGAACAGGGCAAATAGTGTAAAAGGAAGGGCCAGTGACAATCCAAAGCCCGCCATTCCGGCCGTGAGCTGCCAGGCGCCTCCATCGGCGGTGAGGGCACCGGCAAGAAGTGCGCCCAAAATAGGCCCGGTACAGGAAAAGGAGACCAGGGCCAGGGTCAGAGCCATGAAAAAGATACCAATAACCCCACCAATACCCTCTGCCGCACTGGCCTTGTTGGACCAGCTTGCAGGTAATGTAAGTTCGTAATAGCCAAAAAAGGAAAAGGCAAAAATGATAAAAACAACAAAAAAGAAGACGTTCAGATATACATTGGTGGAGACGTCATTCAGGATGTCGGGATTTATGCTGTCCATCAGATGAAAAGGAACGCTCAATACAACATATACCAGTAGAATAAAAAAACCGTACATGATACTATTAGAGGTTCCCTTTCCTTTTTCCGCACCGTTGGTAAAGAAGT
>JAOUKJ010000376.1 GCA_029882675.1 Cyclobacteriaceae bacterium | reverse complement strand
AATGGTTTTAAATCCCAGGATAAAAAGAAAAGGAGGTGTGAAAAATGCGGCGACACCAAACCATTTAAAAATAAAATAGTGTGACGAAATGGCCCCATAAAGCCCAAGCCAGTTTTTGGTTTCCCTACCGGCTTCAATAAGGGAGAGGTTATCAAATGCCTCTACAATGCTTTGATCTGCCTTCCAGGTAAATATGTAAGACAGGAATGCCACCAATAAAAAAACAGCCAGTGCTAAAAGAAAAAAACCATAAGCGAGCTGAAACCGCTTGTCACGGAAAGGATTCTTTAGCTTCCCAAAGGTGGCTTTTTTAGCTGTTGGGGCCTTTCTATAGTTGTTCGTTTTTGAAATGTTTTTCGCCATTATTCTTTAACCACACAAAGCTAATTAATATTGTTTAATTCTTTTAAAATGGCAGCATTGATCTTCTTTATTAATGCAGGCCCTTCATAAATAAAGCCAGTATATATCTGGACAAGTGATGCGCCCGCCCTGATTTTGTCCAGGGCATCTTTAGGTTCTGCAATGCCGCCAACGCCAATAATCGGGACTTTACCATTAAGCTTTACAGCCAGGTATCGGATAACTTCCGTGGATCGTTCACCCAAGGGTTTACCGCTTAATCCACCTGCGCCAATGCGATCTACGATTTCATTGGATGTATTTAAATCAGCTCTTGAAATTGTAGTGTTGGTGGCGATAATGCCATCTAATTTTGTTTCGAGAACAATTTCCACAATGTCATCAAGTTGCGAAAGCGAAAGGTCCGGTGCTATTTTTAACAGAATGGGCTTGTGTTTTTCTTTTGTTGCGGCCAATGATTTAAGGTGCATCAAAAGGGCCTTTAACGGTTCCTTTTCCTGTAGATCGCGTAGTCCGGGGGTATTGGGAGAACTGATGTTGACGACAAAATAGTCCACTACAGGAAATAAAGCCTCGAAACATTTTTCGTAATCGAGGTAGGCCTCTTTGTTGTCTGTAATTTTATTCTTACCAATATTTCCCCCGACAAGGATGCTTGATTTTCTCTTTTTTAACCTCCTTACAGCACTTTCTACCCCCTCATTGTTAAAACCCATACGGTTTATTATTGCCTGGTCATTCATAAGCCTGAATAAACGGGGTTTTGGGTTGCCGGGTTGTGGTTCGGGTGTTAGTGTGCCAATTTCTACAAAGCCAAAGCCCAGGCATTCTAGTTCATCAACCAAACGAGCGTCTTTGTCAAATCCGGCGGCAAGACCAACCGGGTTTTTGAATTTTATGCCAAAGAGTTCCCGCTCCAACTCTGGGGAGGATTTGTCAAAAGTAGCCCGTAGAAGGGCCTTTATACCAGGGATTTTACATGAAAGCTGCAGAATAGCTGTTGCAAAATGATGGACACTTTCCGGGGAAAACAAAAACAGAAGAGGTCTGATCAGGGCTTTATACATCGACATTTAAAGGTTTATGCAAAATAAATGATAATTATTGAGACATTAACTCCTGGGGTGAAATTCCTGTATGACCTGGCGCAGGTAATCCCTGTCCAGATGGGTGTATATCTCCGTCGTAGTGATGGACTCATGCCCAAGCATTTCCTGTACGGCACGGAGGTCAGCGCCACCTTCCACAAGGTGCGTGGCAAAAGAATGACGAAAAGTGTGCGGACTGATTTTTTTACTGATGCCAATAGCGATCGCTAAATTTTTTATTACCGTAAAAATCATGACTCGTGATAGATTCTTTCCCCGGCGGTTGAGGAAGACATAATCTTCAAATCCCGGCTTGATAGGCACATGACAACGGACTTGTTCCATATAAATTTGCGTGTATTTAATGGCATCCCGGCCAATGGGTACCAGTCTTTCTTTATTACCCTTACCTGTGACCCGAATAAAGCCTGCATCGAGGTAAAGATTGGTGATTTTTAATTCCACAAGTTCTGTAACACGTAGACCACAACTGTAAAGCACCTCGAGAATGGCTCGGTTTCGGGTTCCTTCAGGGGTGGAAAGATCAATAGCATGAAGTAATTTTTCAATTTCCTGGTAACTGAGGGTATCCGGAAGTTTTCGGCCAAGCCTGGGTGTTTCTATCAGGGTACACGGATCGTCTTGTAGGTGGTTCTCAAAAACTAAATATTTGTAAAAGGCCTTTATTCCTGAAATGATTCGGGCCTGTGAAATAGCGGTGAGCCCCAGTTCATTAATATATTCGATGAAATTAATCAAATGAACCGAATCCGTATGAAGTGGAGCGACCTGACGATTGGACATTTCACTAAACTGTTTTAGCTTTACGACATCACGAATATAGGCGCTCACTGAATTGTCAGATAATGACCGCTCAAGCGTCAGGTAATGACGGAATTGTTTTATGGCAGAATCCCAGGTCATGATGCAAAGTAACATGAATAAGATTTAGATAGGAAATGAAGATAGCAATAATCAACGGACCAAACCTGAACCTGCTCGGTGTGCGGGAGAAAAGCGTATATGGAAACCAGGATTTTGAATCCTATTTTGCCACTTTACAGAAAAAGTATCCGGTGGCAGATATGGTTTATTATCAATCAAATGTGGAAGGAGAGATCATTAATAAACTCCATGAAATCGGCTTTGAATACGATGGTGTGCTGCTTAATGCCGGGGGGTATACGCATACCTCGGTGGCCATATCCGATGCCATTGCAGCGATCAATACACCAGTCGTTGAAGTGCATATTTCCAATATCCATGCCCGGGAAGAGTTCCGGCATAAAAGTATCATTAGCAAAGAATGTGCGGGTATGGTGGCCGGTTTCGGCTTAAAGAGTTACGAATTGGCCCTGCTTTCTTTTGTTGGACATTGAGTAGAACCTCTTTGTGCGCGGAGTGCCTCTGTTGTATGCTTTCGGGTTAAGTGTCAGCGCCCTTAACCACAAAGGGCACAAAATACACATAGATTACCAGATTATTCTTTGTGTATTTTGTGCTTCCTTTTTGTGCTTTGTGGTTAAATGTTTACGCCATTTGCGGAGCGCCAATGCTTTTTGATGCTCACGACAGATCCACAGATGGGCGTTTGCCCACATTGTACCAATCGATGTTTCGCGTCAGGTACATGGTGGTAGCCAGCGCAATAAACAACCCAAGAGAACCGACAAGCAGTGAGAAATCCTGCAATTGTAGGATGACATATATAAACGAATATACAATTGTGAAAAACGCCGACAAGGCCAGGGTGAATTTATTGTTCCTGAAAGCAGCAGAAATATATACCACAATGAGTACGCCGGTGAGTATGGCCGAGACAATATAGGCGATATCAAAACCAAAATGTTCGCTCATCGAAACCATCATAATATAAAAAACCACCAGGGCGAGCCCGGCAAAGATATACTGAAAAGGATGTATCTGCTTTTTAATAATGATTTCTGAGAGGAAGAAGGTGAGAAAGGTAAGGGCAATAATGAGTAGGGCGTATTTGGTGGAGCGAAGGTTTTTCTGATACTCATCCACGGGAATAAGCAGCCTTACCCCAAAGGTATGTTCAAATAGTCCTTCACGGCTGCCCGTCCATTGGTTGGGAATATTTCGGTTCAGGTCAAAAACTTTCCATTGTGAGTTAAAGCCCTCGTCAGTAACAGTCCTTTCATGGGGAAGAAAATCACCATCGAAACTCGGGTCCTTCCAGGGCGAACGGACATTGACTTCGGTGTATTGGCCTACCGGCACAAAAGCAAGCCGGTTGCTCCCCCGGAGATCCAAATTAAAATGAAACGAATACTTGTCCTGATCATTGAGGGGGGCCGGGGCAAAAATGCCGGAGTAAAAGACATCCTCGGTGGGAATGCCAGATTTGAAGCCAGCTGTTTGGTTGTTCCATTTCAGGTTCACTTCCTGACTTATTCCCGTGAGATCCGGTATGCCGATCGAAAGGATCGCTTCGTCCCACAAGATGCTGTCAGGCCTAATGTTGAAAGCAGTGAAATCCGGGCGATCAAAAGTGCCGCTGATACTCAAACCGGCATTGTACAATACAATATCATAAATTCCCCGGTGCCGTGTCTCAGTAGAAATGTCCCCGTCTGTCCGGAGTTCTTTTGGCGTAAAATGGGCATAATACGTGTAGGTTTCAAGCTGGTCATTTAACGTTTTTTCTACGACCTGATAAGGCACAGAAAGGATAGGCCCGGCGATGGTTTGTGAGCCGCCCCATTTAGAACTGACCTCATAAATGGCCTCATTCTTATAAGATTCCCTTTCACGGATAATGTCTTCGACAAAAGAGGTGGGAATAAGGAGCATCAGGGCCACTATGGTGATGATGGCCGCCTTTAGGGTGACAGAATTTTTGATCTTCCTTTTCAATAGATCTGTTTTTTTAAGTTGTTCTTCCATTGTTATGTTGTTTGAAGTTTATAAAAGTACTTTGTATTTCAAAGTTAATGGGTAAAAAAATTATTCATCGGGTTTCATTTGCTGGCTGGAAATAAGTTTTTCC
>JAOUKJ010000375.1 GCA_029882675.1 Cyclobacteriaceae bacterium | reverse complement strand
GGTACGCCAGGTGTCACCATTCACCTCCATCCAGCCTTCGGTGCCGTAAAAGAGGTTTCCAATTTTCACATTGAGGTCGTCTTCTCCCGCAGTATAAATTCCGCGTACTTCAAACTGCAGGATTTTACCATCGGCATATTCAAAAGCGGCTGTTTGAGTATTGGCTGTTTCCTGACTACATTCATCCTGCCCATATTTAAAGTATCCGCCATATGAGGTTGCTTTTACGGGGTGCTCATCTTTGTTCATCCCCCAGCGGGCTACATCAAACTGGTGGGGCCCCTGGTTGCCAATATCACCATTGCCGGTATTCCAGTGCCAGTGCCAGTTGTAGTGCAGGCGTTTTTCGTTGTAGGGCCTCATCTCAGCCGGCCCTACCCAAAGGTCGTAGTGCAAACCCTTAGGCGGTTCGGCATCAGGAGAAATGCCGAAAGAGGCCCTGGGCTTGTAGCAAAGGCCTCTGGCCATATAAACATCGCCAATGCCTCCATCATGGAGGAACTGCATTGCCTTTCTAACGTTGGGAATGGATCGGTTTTGGAAACCAACCTGTACAATTTTGTTGTATTTTCTGGCGGCTTCAATCATTTTCCGTCCCTCCCAGATATTGTGCGAGCTGGGTTTTTCCACGTATACATCTTTACCTGCCTGCACGGCCCAAATGGTGGCCAGTGCGTGCCAGTGGTTGGGAGTAGCAATTGACACCGCATCAATATCCTTGTTGTCAAAGACCTTGCGCATGTCAAACGCAGTGGCAGGTTTTTTGCCCTGAAGGTCTGCTACCGTTTTTATGCGTTCATCCCAAAGGTTTTCATCAACATCGCAAATGGTGTGTACAAATACATTTTTATCTTTTGCCATTTCTGCCCAGCGTCTCAGGTGACCATGCCCCTGACCCCTGGTGCCGATTACTGATATGTTTATCCTGTCATTGGCCCCCAGAATAGAACCATAGCTTTTGGCACTGAATGCCATAGCCGAAGCTCCCAGGGTAACACCCGTGGCGCCAGCTGCTGTTTTCTTTATAAACGATCTGCGTGAACGTTCCATAATAGTATGTGTTTGGTTGTGGTTTGAAATAAAATCGACTAAAAGCCATTCAATATCCAATGTTTTTTTTAAATGTCAAAATGGATAGGGCATTGAGTGAATAATTTGATCACCCGACTGGTATGGAAAGTATAAAGATTGACCCATGGCCTCGTAGGGTCTCCAGGTTTATTTTTTCTTGTCATCTGACATTATTATTCTGATAATGTCAGCGTTCAGGGTATATAGATCGCTTTTATTTTTCGTATAACACATGTCCTGTTGACGCCGGCTATTCTGCCAGGGATTATATGATGATGCTTTACTTGTTATCCCCATGGTCCGGTAATAGCCAGTGTTTCACCACTGCCCTGTATGTTTACAAACAGGGTCTTTCCCGAAGGGGAAAACACTGCGCCGGCAAACTCTGATGTCGATCCTACATTGGCACCTAAAGTATAAACAGCACCTTCCGGGGTGATGCCCCTGATATGATTCTTCACGGAGTTGTCTTCACAAAGCACGACATCGCCCCATGGAGAAATGGTGAGGTTGTCACACATCTTTAGCAGACTGTCATCATGTGATTCGGCAAAAAGGACAAGTTTTCCCGGAACTTCCCCTTCCCGGGCTGTCCCTTCATGCGGACTGGGAATATATTTAAATACCTGGCCAAAACGGTTGGGGCCGCCATTGGTGCAGGCAAAAAATAATTCATCCTTTCCAAACCACATGCCTTCACCTCGCGCAAACAAAGCAGCGCCCCGGGCATGTCCCCGGTGCCTGAGGTCGTCCAGCGGGGATAAAACATCATCCATATCAATCCACTCCGCTTCCATCTCAAGGTCTTTTTGCATAGCAGGGATTTCCCAGTTTCGGGTATCAAAGCCAGCCTGTCCTTTTATCACGAGGGCTTGTAAGCGGCCTCCTTTATGTAATTTTTCTTTTTCATGGGGAATAAACCTGTATATCAGGCTGTCACCACGGTCTTCTGTCTGATAAACAATACTCGTGGCCGGATCCACACAAACAGCTTCGTGATTGAAGCGTCCCATAGCCGTAAGTGGTATTGGATCAGCGATCATTATCTTATCTGATGCCGGCACTTCAAAATTAAAACCATGGTCTTTTTCCAGTATGCCATCACTCACGGTGACGTCTTCTTCACAGGTAATCCATGATCCCCAGGGGGTCACGCCACCAGCGCAATTGCGCACCGTGCCGGCAAGACTCAGGTAGCAAAGTTCTACTTCCTGGGTAGTTTCATTATAAACCATTGTGGTTGTGCCACCCAGACATGGTTTTTCCAGCGAACCGGCATCATAGAAATTTTTTCGGTCCAGTTTCTCCAACAATTCGTAATTGTTTCCAAAAGCGCCTGCCTGTGGCGCCCCCGGACTGTTTTCGTGATTGCGAACAATGATCAGACGGTCTTCAGAATAGTGAAATGTGCCCATAGCATCTGCTGCGGCAGGCACCAGAAAACCATCATCCATTTCATCACCTTTCGTCGATATGATCTTATAGGTAAAACCTTGGGGGAGATCCAGATATTTGTTTGGGTCAGGAATAAGTGGACCAAAGCCCACCCTTTTTACGGTTTCTTTAGCTGTATTCTTCTCTTCAAGGGCATCTTTTGAACCAGGGGTACAGCGTGAAAGTCCAATAAAGCCAAGGCTTACTATACCTGCATGTTTTAAAAATACCCTTCTGTGGTTGATGTCGTTTTTCATGAATTCCATTTGTTTAAAGAGATATCGTGCAAATAAAGTGTTTTTTGATATAGAATGACGTATCTTTGAATGATTTTTGGTTATTAGCCTTTTGTCGGATCAGTCACATCTTTTTCACTTTTGTTTTTCCGGGATCTGTTTTGGCTAAAAATCTTCAGGACATTGCTTTTATTGTGTAAAGCAGGTCATTCAATTAAACACTACCACATGAAAAGATCAAACAACAGCTACATCAAAAAACTCAAGGCAGAGAAAAAACGAAAAAAGAAGGAGGAGAAAGCAAAGAAAATGGACGAGCGGAAAAAAGAACCAAAAAGCAGTGGTCTTGATGATATGATGGCTTACGTTGATGAATTTGGAAATATAAGTGCAGAACCACCTGAAGAATAATCAGTTTTCGGGTTTACACATCTTAAACAAAACCAGAACAGGAAGAATTAAAACACTGAATGTTTTTACACTCTGTAGCAGACGGCATTAATATTCATGCCGGCACCTACAGAGGCCATGAGAATCACATCTCCCTTATTTAAGGAATGACTATCCAGGCGACCCTTTCTTATCAAATCAAGGAGAGTAGGTACGGTTGCGATAGAACTGTTGCCCAGCTTATGTATGCTCATGGGCATAATGAGTGGGGGGATATCCCGGATGCCATAGAGTCTGAACAGACGTTTGATGATGCCTTCATCGAGCTTTTCATTGGCTTGGTGGATTAATACTTTTTTTACTTCGCCAATATCAATGTTACAATTATCCAGGCAGTCTTTCATCGCCTGAGGCACATGAGTAATGGCGTATTCATAAACTTTGCGTCCCTTCATTTTAATATAGCGTATCCGGGGATCCGATTCGGGAAAGTTAGACTTCCCCATGTGGAGATAATAGGTCTCCTCCCCACAATGGGAGAGGGTGCTTGAGGCCAGTATGCCACGTTCCTTTTCCCCTTCCCCGACATCCTGAGCTTCTACAACGCAGGCTCCGGCTCCATCTGAAAAGATCATGCTGTCGCGATCGTAGGGATCAATAACGCGGGAAAGGGTCTCCGTGCCAACGATCAGGCACTTTTTTGCGATACCCGCTTTAATAAAGGCATCGGCCTGAATGACCCCCTGAATCCACCCCGGGCAACCGAATAAAATATCGTAAGCTACACATTTTGGATTTTTTATACCCAGCGTGTGTTTGATACGCGATGCAAGAGAGGGAACCGCATCTGTTTGAATACTGTGTTTTTCTACAACCCCAAAATTATGAGCCACGATGATTTGATCCAGGCTTTCCGGGTCAATGTTGGCGTCCTTGATGGCCTGCAATGCGGCTTCATGGCCAATGACAGCTGCGTCCAACTCTTCAGTCGTGTATCTGCGCTCTTCGATCCCCGTTATTTCCTGAAATTTTTGAATGACTTCCTCTGCAGGTTTGTCAAGTTTTTCATGATTGTCGAGGTAAAAATCGTGTGCAGTAAAATCACGGTTTGTTTTTATGAGCGTAGGTATATAACTCCCTGTCCCCTTAATTACTGTTCTTATCATAGAGATACGGCTGTAAGATCCGATAATATTGTAAAAGCTAAAGTTAAGACCTATTCATTTCGAAATCAAGAAGTACGATAAATGCAACTTCATTATATTTATAAGTTATTCATTTTAATGAGTTAAATATGCTTTTATGAAATTCTATTGATTACAAAAATTATAGGGATT